>JAZFSL010000073.1:0-7483 GCA_036446135.1 Rhodospirillales bacterium
TCGATGGGCTGGCGCAGAACATCCGTCAGTTCGACTTTTTCCACCACCGCATCAATTCGGCGTTGTTTTTCGGCGCCGTCGAAACCGCGGATTTCGGAGATGAAGCCCAAGTACGACTGTGCCGTCATATCGCCGTAGGTGGGCGCACCTTCCGGAAGATAGCCGATGCGGCGTTTAACTTCGACCGGGTGGGTGGCGACGTTGAAGCCCGAGACCGTCGCCGTTCCGGCGCTCGGCTCGACGAAACCGGTGATCATGCGCATGGTCGTTGATTTTCCCGCCCCGTTGGGTCCGAGAAAACCCAGAACCTCACCGGCGCCGACGCGCATGGAAATATTGTCGACGGCTAGCAGTGGCCCGAACCTTTTTGTCAGGTCCTTGAGGACGATCATTTTCACCATCGTGTGATTTCCCAGTGTTCGGTAGGCGTTTTTTTATTGTTAAAAAATGGCAATTTTATGAACGTGGCCGGGACTATAAGTGGCGGGTGGCATAGGGGCAAGGGGGAGCAAGAGGGCCTCCTATTTAGCCTCTTTTTCCCAGTTCATTTTCGGCACCCCCTTAGGCGCCGACTGAGACAGCAACTGGTTGACGTGGTCGATGTTTTTTTCGGTGATGCCGGCCATCCTGTCCATACCCCTATGTTGCCCCAGCCTGTCGGGCTTCTTAGATCACATCTCCAACGCCAAACTCAGCGACACCAACGAAGGCGTCGAAAACGCCGGCATTCGGTACGGGTATCGTTTTAGGGCCTACGCCTAACTCTTCGCCTCTTGCGCCAACGCGGCGCGGATATTCCCGAACACAGTTTCCCAATCGCCCGGTTTTGGTTGCCGGAACAGGCGCGCCGTCGGGTACCAGGGACTGTCTTCGCGGTCCAGCATCCAGCGCCAGTCGCCGGGGAACGGCAACGCCACCCACACCGGTTTGCCCAAGGCGCCTGCCAGGTGGGCTATGGACGTATCGACGGTAATTACCAGATCGAGCTCGGTTATCACGGCTGCTGTATCGGCGAAGTCCTGCATTTTAGTCCCCAAGTCCATGATCAGGGCCTCGCAGCCGTTCTCGGCGATGTCTTTTGCTGCCGGGCCGTATTGCAGGCTGCAGAACGCCGTGTCGGCGACGCCCATTAATTCGACGAAGTTGCGGAAAGGAACCGAACGCTTGGCGTCATTTTTATGCGTCGATCGACCGGCCCAGGCGAGGCCGATTTTTTTTTCGCTGCCGAGATTGGCGGGCAGGTGGTGGGCGAGTCGATCTGGCGCTTGCAAGTAAGGCACGTCGGCGGGGATGCTATCCATAGTCGTACCCAAGACATGGGCCAGGGACATGATCGGCAGATAGACATCGAACTTCGGTAAATCGGCGCCCCGGTTAACAACCTGTTTGACGCCGTTGATGGTCGAAAACAGGCGGCTTAGTTCCGGATGTACCTCGACGACGACATTGCCGCCCATGGCTTTGAGAATGGGAATATAGCGCGCGAAGAGGATTAAATCGCCGAAATCATGCTCCTGGTGCAACAAGATCGTCTTGCCCTTGAGCTCGGCGCCATCCCAGCGCGGCTGGCTGAAATCGCGCTTTGGAAACGAGGAAAGCTGCAGGCGCCATTCGTACTCAGTGAAACCGTTCACCAAGTCACCACCCTGCAACAGGCTCAGGGACCGCTCCCAGTGACAGGCCGGATGATCGGGGTTGAGCGATAGCGTCTCGTCGAAACATTTTAACGCGGCCTCAGTTTCGCCAAGGTCGCGAAGCGCCAGGCCGAGGTTGTAGTGGGCATCGGCTAAGCCTGGGTCCAACTCAATGGCATGGCGGTGGCTGGCGGCGGCGACTTCGAGCCGCCCGAGCTCGCGCAGCACGTTGCCCAGGTTGGTGTAGGCCCCCGCATGGTCGGGCTTCAACGCGAGCGAACGCTGGTAACAGGCTGCCGATGCCTCGCGCTTGCCGAGTGCGCGCAGCGCGACGCCAAGGTTGTTGTAGATATCGGGAAAATTCTGATTGAGCTGAATGGCCTGGCCATAGAGCCTGGCTGCTTCTTCCAGGTTGCCATCGCGGTGTTGTTGCAGCCCCTGGCTGAACATACGCACGGCTTCGCGCTCGCGCAGCGCCAGTTTTTGGTCTTCGGACAGGGACTTCCACAAGGCGACTTGTTCTTCACTGGGTTTACCGGGGGTACTATCGGCGTCAACGATGGGCGCGGTAGACGCGGCGGCTTTGACCGGGCTCAGGGTCGCGCTGACGGCTCTGCGCTCGGCGACTTTCGTTGTTTTATCGGCGGCCATGTCTTCTTCCAGGGTTGGGCCCGTCTTTAGTCCGGCTAATATCCCTATATTCCAATATAGTGAATTTTTGTCGGGGGAACTTCAACCTCGGCATCATTCTGCCCGTTGAATTTTGCCGTCAAAGAATTTCAAGCACGCTTTCCGGTGGCCGGCCCATGGCGGCCTTGCCGTCGTTGATGACGATGGGGCGCTCGATAACGATGGGGTTTTCGACCATGCCCCGGATCAGCGCCTCGTCATCCAGGGCCGGATCATCAAGCCCTGCTTCCCTGGCTTCTTTCTTACGCATGATGTCACGCGGCCCCTGGCCCAGCATGGCAAGGATACGTTTCAGTTCCGCTACCGTCGGCGGATTGTTCACATATTCGATGATGTCGGGCGCGATGCCGCGTTCTTCGAGCAGGCCCAAAGTCTGGCGCGACTTCGAACATCTCGGATTGTGGTATATGGTGATGGTCATAATAATCTCCCTGTCGCCGTTCTTGTTGTTTCTTCCCGCAGATTAATTCTCCAGTGTCTTCTTCGCAACGTTATACGAGAACCCGGCGCGGGCCATGGACGCCAATTGCTTTTGCAGTTGTTCCGGCGCCGGTTTTTTGATCGCGAAAGGGCCGAAGCGTCTGCGTTTGACGTAATTGAGGGCGGCAGTAAGCTCTGCCTCGCCATCGTCACCCAGCGCCGCCAGAGCGGTGTCGATAGCTTCGTCCGCGACGCCTTTTTGCCTCAGCTTGGCCCGGATCTGCCGCCCTGAATTACCGCGCCGGTGCAGGATCTCGGCCCGGCCCTTGGCGAACACCGCATCATCAAGTAGCCCGGAACTTTGAAAGCGTGTGATCAGGTCCTGGACAAAGGCTTCGCCTTCGGCAACATCGGTATCGTGAACATAAGCCGAGCGCGCGACCTTGCGCATGAGCACGCGTTTCAGGTTTTCCGACGACGTGGCGAAACGCTGGAGATAATAAAGCGCCGAATTCTCCAGATGCCTAGCCGTTGCTTTGCGAGGTTTTGAATCTTTCTTCCGCATGACGTGGATATTGTCACGCCGGGCACGTATATATCCAGGTATGAACGAGCAGATCAAACTACGCACCATGGGCGTCGTCAACTGGATTGGGCTTTGGACACTCTATTTGCGTGAGGTCCGGCGCTTCATGAAGGTCTTCACTCAAACCCTCCTGGCCCCGGTGGTGACGACGTTGCTATTCCTAGCGGTGTTTGCGCTGGCTCTGGGCGGCATCCAGCGGACGGTGGGCGGCGTGCCGTTCATGGAATTTCTGGCGCCGGGGCTGATTGTCATGGCGATCGCCCAGAACGCCTATGCCAACACCTCGTCGTCGATCATGATTTCCAAGATCCAGGGAAATATCATTGACACCCTGATGCCGCCTTTTACCGCCCACGAGTTGACCTTCGGCATCGCCATGGGTGGTGCAACGCGGGGCGTCCTTGTCGGCATCGCCGTCGCCATCGCGATGTCTTTTTTTGTTCCCATACAAATCCATCACGCCGGATACATCGTCTATCACGGGCTCATGGCGGCGTTGATGTTGTCGCTGCTAGGCCTCATCGGCGGCATTTGGTCGGAAAAATTTGATCATATCGCGGCGGTGACGAATTTTGTCATTACGCCGCTGTCGTTTCTGTCGGGCACCTTTTATTCCATTCAGCGCCTGCCCGAGGCGGTCCAGCTCGCCGCCCACCTGAACCCGTTCTTTTATATGATCGATGGATTGCGCTACGGCGTCATCGGTCATGCCGACGGCTCGCTGGGGCTTGGCCTTATTGTCATGGCCGGGGTCAATGTCGGGTTGTGGGGCCTAAGCACCTGGATGTTCGCGTCAGGCTACAAGTTGAAGGCCTGAGCCGAAGCCTCTTTATCTTCAGTTGACACGGCGCGACCCGATCAAGATACTGGGCCGCTTTCCTCGGAGGGAGGCTTTTTATTTAACCCATCCGAAAACGTTGGAGAGCGGTCTCGATGATCACCCCTGTGATGCCGACATATGGTCGGTTCGACCTTGCCTTCGAGCGCGGCGAGGGCGTTTACCTGTACACCATCGATGGGCGGAAATTTCTCGATTTCGTCGCCGGCATTGCGGTGACCGGCGTCGGCCACTGCCACCCGAAGCTGGTCCAGGCCTTGGCCGGTCAGGCGGAGAAGCTTTGGCATGTCTCTAATTTGTATGAAATTCCTGAACAGACGCGCTTGGCCGAGCGGCTCGTCGCCAACAGCTTCGCCGACAGCGTATTTTTCAACAATTCCGGCGCCGAAGCCGTGGAAATGTCGATCAAAATGGCGCGCAAATATCAAGACGCCCAAGGCCACCCCGAACGCTACCGGGTGATTACCGTGCAGGGCGCTTTTCATGGCCGCTCGCTGGCAACGCTGGCGGCCGGCAGGCAGGAAAAACACCTGGCCGGGTTCGGCCCGGTAACGGACGGCTTTGACCAAGTGTCTTTCGGCAACCTCAACGAGTTGCGCGCCGCCATCGGCCCCGAGACGGCGGCCATTCTGGTCGAGCCCTTGCAGGGCGAAGGCGGCATCCGGCCCATGGCGCTGGACTATCTCAGAGGCCTGCGCAAAGCCGCTGACGAATTTGGCGTGTTGTTGATGTTCGACGAAGTTCAATGCGGCATGGGCCGCACCGGCAAACTGTTCGCCCACGAATGGGCCGGGATTGAGCCCGATGTCATGGCGCTGGCGAAGGCGCTCGGCGGTGGATTTCCCATCGGCGCGGTTCTGGCCAAAGAGGGCCCCGCTGCAGCGATGACGGCGGGCAGTCATGGCTCCACCTTCGGCGGCAATCCTCTGGCCTGCGCCGTCGGCAACGCGGTGCTGGACGTGATTCTGGAAGACGGGTTTTTGGGCCGAGTCGACAAAGTGGCGAGACGCTTTTGGAAAAAACTGGAAGCGCTGGTGGCGGTGCATCCGAAGATATTCGAAAGCGTTAATGGCGCCGGCCTGATGCTGGGCTTGAAATGCGTCCCGGAAAACATCGTCGTTGTCAAAAAGTTGATGGATGGCGGGCTGTTAACCGTCGGCGCCGGTGACAATGTGGTGCGCATGGTGCCGCCGCTGATTATCGAGGATAGCCACGTCGATGAAGCCCTGGCGACCATCGACAAGGCCGCTTCGGAATTGACCAAGGATTAGTCGCATGGCTGGACTCAAACATTTTCTCGACATCGACCGGCTCGATTCTAAAGCCCTGCGCCAGATTCTCGATCTCGCCGCCAGCCTTAAAAAGGCGCAACTCGCCGGCAAATCGAAGCCGTTGTTTGCCGGTAAGACATTGGTGATGATCTTCGAAAAACCGTCGACCCGGACCCGGGTGTCGTTTCAGGTCGGCATGCAGCAACTGGGCGGCCAGGTGGTGGTGATGAGTGAACAGGAATCGCAACTGGGCCGGGGCGAAACCGTGGCGGACACGGCTCGCGTGCTCAGCCGCTATGCCGATGCCATCATGATCCGCACCGATGACACGGCCAAACTCAATGATCTGGAGGCTTTTGCCAGCGTGCCGGTGATCAACGGCCTGACGGATTACTCGCATCCGTGCCAGATCATGGCCGATGTGATGACGTTTGAAGAACACCGTGGCCCTATCGAGGGCAAGGTTGTGGCCTGGTCCGGCGACGGCAACAACGTCGCCACCAGCTGGATTCATGCTGCAATCCGGTTTGGCTTCACGCTTAAGCTTGCCTGCCCGGATGCGCTCCGCCCCGACGCCAAGATACTGCAATGGGCGACATCCGAAGGCGGTGACATTCTGGTAACAGGTGATGCCTGCGAAGCGGTCGACGGCGCCGATCTGGTCAATGCCGATACCTGGGTTTCCATGGGCGACGCCGATGCCGATGAACGGCGCCGGGTCCTGGCGCCGTATCAGGTCGATGCGGACTTGATGGCGGGGGCGAAACCGGATGCGCTGTTCATGCACTGCCTGCCGGCGCACCGGGGCGATGAAGTTACCGACGAGGTCATGGACGGCCCGCATTCCGTCATCTGGGACGAGGCGGAAAATCGTCTGCATGCACAAAAAGGTATCCTTGCCTGGTGTTTAGGGTAAGATTTCATATGCCCCGGTTTCTGAAAATATTTATTTTGTTGCTGCTTCCGGCTTTTGCCCTTGGTGGGTGTGAAACCCCGGTCCGGGTACAGTCGTTGCCGGAACTTTCCTATGCTCACCTGGGGCCGTTGAAGCTGAACGTCGGCAAAATCGAAATCATCAGCGAATACCGCCCGCCTTTGAAAAATCCCAACGTCGATCACCTGTTTCCGACACCGCCCCTGAAAGCCATTCGCCAATGGGCGACGGACCGGCTTCGGGCCGTGGGGTCGTCCGGCGTCGCCAAGGTAGTGATCCGCAATGCGGCGGCCATCGAAACGGCGCTGGCGGAAAAGAAAGGCTTCAAGGCCGCCTTCACCAAGCAACAGGCATTCCGCTACGATATGACACTGGAAGCGACGGTGGAAATTCATGCTAGGCAGGGTGGCGGCGATGCCGTCGCCAAGGCGACGCGGTTTACGACCCTGGGCGAGGCGGCCTCGGTCAACGAGCGCAACAAGGTCTGGCTGAAGCTGACCGAAACATTGATGCGCGACTTCAACGCCGAAATGGAAAAGAATCTCGGTCCTTTCCTTAGGCGGTAGGCTCCCCATGACAACCGACACCATGCTGAAATTCGGATACCCCGACAGCCTTGTTCACGAATACGATCATTGGGTTGTTTTGGTCCGGCCCAAGCAGGTGACGATGGGCGCGCTGGTCATGGCTTGCAAAGAAAGCGCGCAATCCTTCGGCGCTATCAGCAGCGATGCCTTCCGGGAACAAGAACAGGTTATCGGTGATATCGAGCAGGGTTTGAAGGCATTCTCGGCATTTGAAAAAATCAATTACCTGATGTTGATGATGGTCGACAAGGAAGTCCATTTTCACGTCCTGCCCCGGTATTCGGAGACCAGAAAATTCGAGGCTGTCGATTATCCCGATACCGGCTGGCCGGCCGCCCCGGATTTAAGCGCCGGGCTGGTTTTGGAGGAAGAAAACCTGGCGGCCATGGTCGCAGGGGTGCGGGGCTGCTGGCCCGACTGATTTTGCCCTAACCGCGCCAGAACGTGCGGCTAAACAATACAATCACCGTGAACAATTCGAGGCGGCCAAGCAACATGCCCGCCGACATGACCCATTTGGCGG
>JAZFSL010000074.1:0-2224 GCA_036446135.1 Rhodospirillales bacterium
TCTTTTGCTTGGCTTGGCTCGTGAGCGAGGCGTTCCCGTTATTCATATCCAGCATACTGGGAACCCCGGCGGACTGTTTGACCCCGAGGGCCCAAAACACGCTCTTTGCGATCAGGTAACGCCCCAAGACGGCGAGACCGTCGTCAGCAAAACCTTGCCCAACGCTTTCGCCGAAACTGGCCTGGAAGAGGTTCTGAAGTCTTTAGGCCGCAAGCACTTGGTCGTCGCAGGCTTGATGACCCACATGTGTGTCAGTTCCACCGCCCGTTCGGCCCTCGATCACGGCTTTGGCTGCACGGTGGTGGCCGGCGCTTGTGCTACCCGTGATTTACCCGACAGTCTGGGCGGCGATGGCATCATCAAGGCGACCGACCTGCACCGGGCGGCACTGGCGGCTCTGGCTGATCGGTTCGCCGTCATTGTTGCAGACGCGGCGGGCTTGGAAGTGAATTAACGGGCCCCTATTTCGCCGACTCGCTCGTCGCTTCTTCTGTCAGCGCCAATATTTCCCCGGCCCTCTCCAAAGCCTCGCGGGCTTCCTGGGCTTCCTGCTGGCGCGCCCACATGCCGGCGTAAACCCCGTTCATAGCCAGAAGCTCGGCATGGTTGCCGCGTTCGGCGATCCGTCCTGCCTCCAAGACGAGAATTTCATCGGCGTCGATCACCGTCGACAGTCGATGCGCGATGGTCAGTGTCGTATGGTCGGCGGAAACTTCGCGCAGCGAAGCCAGAATTTCCTGTTCCGTATGGGTATCCAGCGCAGATGTCGCCTCGTCGAATATCAGAATGGTCGGGCGCTTGAGGATAGTTCGGGCAATGGCGACACGCTGCTTTTCCCCGCCCGACAGTTTCAAGCCCCTTTCGCCGACGGTGGCGGAGT
Organism: Rhodospirillales bacterium; assembly: GCA_036446135.1. GTDB lineage: Bacteria > Pseudomonadota > Alphaproteobacteria > Rhodospirillales > Casp-alpha2 > Casp-alpha2. The sequence goes on from JAZFSL010000074.1 coordinate 881, forward strand.
AGTCCTCGGGCAGGCTCATGATAAAATCATGAATTCTAGCCAGGCGGGCGGCATCCTCTATTTCGCTGGGCGTGGCACCAGGGCAACCATAGGCGATGTTGTAGAAAATGGTGTCATTAAACAGCACCGTATCCTGGGGCACCATGCCGATGGCGGCGCGCACGCTTTCCTGGCTAACGTCGCGGATGTCTTGACCGTCAATAGTAATGCGGCCTTCGGTGGTGTCGTAAAAACGGAACAGAAGCCTAGAAATGGTCGACTTGCCGGAACCGGATGGCCCGACAATGGCCAGCGTTCTGCCCGGTGGTATGTCAAAAGATACATTGCGTAGTATCACCCGCCGGGGGTCATAGGCGAAAGAAACATCCTCGAACGCTACATGCCCGCCGGTTTTGGCCAAGGGCTTGGCGCCGGGTTTGTCCTCGATTTCCTCGTTTTCCGCCAGCAACTCGAACATGGTTTCCATGTCGGTGAGTGATCGCTTGATCTCGCGGTAGACGAAACCGAGAAAATTCAGCGGCAGGAAGAGCTGGATCAAATAGGCATTAACAAGAACAAAGTCGCCGATGGTCATGGTTCCGCCGACGACCCCGAACCCGGCCATCAGCATCACCCATGTCACCCCGCCGGCGATAATGGCGCCTTGGCCGATGTTAAGGTACGACAGCGTTGTCTTGCTTTTGACTGCGGCCTCCTCGTACCCCCTGAGCGCCACATCAAACCGCTGGGCTTCGTGTTCTTCGTTGCCGAAATATTTCACGGTTTCAAAATTGAGCAGGCTGTCGATGGCCTTGGTGTTGGCTTCGGAATCGGTTTCGTTCATGGCCCGGCGGAATTTGATCCGCCATTCGGTGACGATCAGCGTCCAGGCGATGTAAATGGCCATGGTGACGAACGTCACAAAAGCAAACCAGACGCCATAGAGTTTCCACAAGACGCCGCAGATGAGGATAATTTCCAGCAACGTCGGCAGCACGTTGAAAAGCATGAAGCTGAGCAGGAACTCGATGCCTTTGGTGCCGCGTTCTACGGCGCGGCTGATGCCGCCGGTCTTGCGGTCCATATGAAACCGCAATGAAAGCTTGTGCAGGTGGCGGAACGTATTTAAGCCCGCCAGGCGGATGGCACGTTGGGCGACCTTGGCGAACACGGCGTCGCGCAACTCGCCAAAAGTCTGCGCCAGCACCCGCACAACCCCATAGCCGACTAACAGGGCCACGGGCACGGCGAGGATTTGCGTCGTTGTACCACTGGGAGCGGTACTCAGCGTATCGACTGCGTGCTTGTAGAAAATCGGCACCGTTACGTTGGTGATTTTAGCCAGCGCCAGCAATGCGAGCGCCA
>JAZFSL010000075.1:0-5511 GCA_036446135.1 Rhodospirillales bacterium
TCTATCCGATGATGCCGGAAACCCTGGAAGCTACGGAAATACTGACGAAAGAAGGTTTCCAAGTGATGGTGTATTGCTCCGATGACCCGATCATGTGCAAGCGCCTGGAAGACGTCGGCGCCGTCGCTATCATGCCGCTCGGCGCCCCTATCGGATCGGGCTTGGGGATTCAGAACCCGGTCAATATCCGTTTAATCAAAGAGCAATCCATCGTGCCGGTGATTGTCGATGCCGGTGTCGGCACGGCGTCGGATGCCACCATTGCCATGGAACTCGGCTGTGACGGGGTGTTGATGAACACTGCCATTGCCGGGGCCAAAGATCCAGTACGCATGGCGCGCGCCATGAGGGCGGCGGTTGATGCCGGACGCGATGCCTTTCTGGCCGGGCGAATGGCAAAAAAAATGTATGCCGATCCGTCCTCGCCGCTAGCGGGCCTGATCTAACCCCTTGCCATTACCTGGTTATGTTTCAGTGTCGGGGCTCCTCAAAAATATTATGGACTAACTGGTCCAAAATGTTTATAAGGGCGTTGTTAGTGTTTCGGCCCCGATAAATTAAACAGAGAGTGTTTCTAAATGGCGCGTCCGCGTGAGTTCGATAAAACAGTTGCCTTGGGTCAGGCCATGAATGTGTTCTGGTCGAGAGGCTATGAGGCGACATCACTGTCAGATCTTCTTAGCGCCATGGAGCTTTCCAAAAGCAGCTTCTATGACACCTTCGGGTCCAAGCATGACGTTTTCCTGGCTACGATCGAGCATTACAAAAAGACCATTTCGGCCCAGATTTCCGGTATTGCAGATCTCGACGCTCCGGCCCGAAAATTGATCGAGGGGATGTTCGAAAAGGCCGCCAGCCGGATGACCGAGAAGGGGGGGCAGCGGGGCTGCTATTTGAATAATTGCGCCGTCGATGTCTCCCTGCGCGACCCTGAGGCAGCGAAACTTATTCATAGCGGGATCGCTATTATGGAGAATACGTTTTTATCGCTGATCGAACGGGGGCAGCAGGAAGGCGATATCGCTGCCGGCAAAAATGCTCTTTCGCTGGCCCGCTACCTGACCAGTTCGCTCAACGGCATCATGGTCACCGGCAAGTTCAATCCCGACCGGGACGTGCTTTCCGATATCGGAAAAACCTCCCTCATGGTTTTGGATTAACCCATTGATGTAACTCTATTATTTTGCCTAATTCAGGACCAATTAATCCATAAGTTAATGCTAATTAGACCAAAAAGTCCGAAATGAAACGAAAAGGAAAGCGCCATGACAGGGAACGACAAGATGCTTTTAAAGCCAAATGCCTGGGATGGCGAAAAGGCGGCCTAGCCGCCCTTGGGCGGCACCGGCTTCAAAAAGGCCGGCATATGTTCGCCTAAACCCTTGGTGGGTTGGGCGTCCTGGGCTTGTGAATCCCCGCCTTTCTGGGGCTTCTGATTAGCGACCCGCTGGGGGCGTTTTTTCGTTTCCGGTTTCGCCTGTGGCTTTTTAACTTCCGGCTTGGCCTGGGATGGGGGCAGCGAAGACGATTGTGGCTTTGGGGCTTTCTTGTGGGTTCCCTTAGGGTTTCCCTGGGGGGTTCCCTGGGACCTCCCTTGACGCGAGCGCCCCCTGCCGCCGCGTCCGCGCTGGCGAGCCCGAGGTTTATCGTCTGTGGCCACTGGGGCAGAAGGGGTAGAGGAAGCCGGTGTTGCTAATTCGGCCTTTGCCTGGCCACCCAACGTGACCAGGGGGATTTTGCCGCCGATCAATTTTTCAATGGCGCTCAGATACTTACCATCTTCCGGCGTCGCCAGCATGAAGGTGTGTCCCTGTTTGCCGGCGCGTCCCGTGCGCCCGATACGGTGGACGTAATCTTCGGCGTGAATGGGTACGTCGAAATTGAAAACATGGCTCATATCCGGAATGTCGAGCCCGCGCGCGGCAACATCGGAACAGACGAGCAGCTTGATGTCGCCGGTTTTGAATTTGCCCAGCGTCTCGGTCCGCACTGGTTGAGGCATGTCGCCGTGCAGTCGGAATGCTTCCAGCCCGTGACGGGTCAGCGACTTGTAAACCACATCCACATCGCGTTTGCGGTTGCAGAATATCAGCGCGTTGTTGGGTTTTTCCTGGCGAATTAACTGCCTGAGGGTGTCGCGCTTTTCCTTTTGTCCGCCGCCGGGGCGTCTGCCGTCGCCGTGTTTGACCATGACCACGCCCTGGGTGATGGTTTCGGCCGTCGTCGCTGGCGGGTCGACGCTGATTTCCTTGGGGTTGATCAGGAAGGCGTCGGCGAGGCGGCGGATTTCCGGCGGCATGGTGGCGGAAAAGAACAAGGTGTTTCTGATCGGCGGCAGCATGCTGACGATCTTTTCGACATCGGGAATAAAGCCCATGTCCAACATCCGGTCGGCTTCGTCAATGACCAGGATTTTCACGTCGTGCATCAACAGGTGCCCGCGGTCGAACAGATCCAGTAACCGGCCCGGCGTTGCAATCAAAACATCGACGCCCTTGTCGATGGTTTTGATTTGCTGGTTCATGGTATGGCCGCCGATCAACAGCGCTTTGTTCAACTTGTGGTATTTACCATAGGTCTCGAAGCTTTCCGCGACCTGGGCGGCGAGTTCCCGCGTCGGTTCTAAAATCAGTGAACGTGACATCCGGGCCTTGGCCTTTCCGGCTCCCAAAATTTCGATCATCGGCAGGGTAAAGCCCGCCGTCTTGCCGGTACCGGTCTGGGCGCAGCCCAGCACATCACGGCCCATAAGAACCACGGGAATAGCCTGAGCCTGAATGGGGGTCGGTTCGGTGTAGCCCGCATCTTCGACTGCGCGCAGCACATCGTCACCTAGACCGAGATCAGCGAAGTTCATGAATGCCGGATTTGTTTGGGGGCGGGGGAAATTCCGGCCCGGATGTTTTTGTTCATTTTCAAGGTGGCGGGATTTTAGGCATTACACACCTTAAGTCAATGATTCCCGGACTCGTAGGCACCATCCTTGGCCCAACCTGACAGATCAGCTACCTTGCCGGTTATGAGTGCCAAAACCCCCTTGATTCTGTTGCCGGGCCTGCTTCTCGACACCGCACTATGGACGCATCAGATCAAAAATCTTGACGATATCGCCGACATGACCGTTGCCGAATTGACCCATGATGACAGTATCGAAGGCATGGCTGAAAGGACTCTGACGCGAGCCCCCGATACATTTGCCCTGGCCGGCCTTTCCATGGGCGGCTACGTGGCCCAGGAAATGGTCCGCAAAGCACCAGACAGGATTGAACGCCTGGCCTTGCTGGATACGTCTGCGCGCCCCGACAGCCCGGAACAGAAAAAAATAAGAAAAAGCCTCATGAAGCAGGTGCAGGTAGGCCGTTTCCGGGGTGTGACGACGCGACTACTGCCGTTGCTCATTCATGAAGACAGGTTTGATGATGAAGATATTGTAGACACCATCATGTCATCGGCAGAAAACGTCGGCAAGGAAGCCTACCTGCACCAGCAACAAGCTATCTTGTCGCGTCCGGATACCCGTAAAAATCTGAAAAACATATCTTGTCCGACGCTGGTGCTGTGCGGTCGACAGGATATCTTGACGCCGGTGGATTTGCATGAAGAAATGGCCGGGAAAATACCCAACGCGTCATTGATTGTGATCGAGGATTGCGGACATCTCTCGACCCTTGAAAATCCCGACGCCGTCAATGCCGCCATGCGATCGTGGCTGACTGAATAAAGGAAAAAATAAAAATCATGGCTGATAACATCCATCCTTTTAAGGGCGTCTGGCCGACCATCAATTCCAGTGTCTTTCTGGCCCCGAGCGCCACGGTCATCGGCGACGTTGAGATCGGCGCCGACACCAACATCTGGTTCGGGTGCCTGGTGCGCGGCGACATGAACGTCATCCGCATCGGCAAGCGGGTCAATATCCAGGACCTCACCGTCGTCCATGTCGACAGCCGGAAATACGGCACCTTCATCGGCGACGATGTAACCATCGGCCATTCGGCGGTTATTCATGCCTGCACCCTTGAAGACCGCTGCTTCGTCGGCATGCAGGCCTGTGTCATGGACGGCGCCGTGGTGGAAACCGGGGCCATGGTCGCCGCCGGAGCCCTGGTGCCACCGGGCAAGACCGTCAAGGCCGGGCAGTTGTGGGCCGGGACGCCGGCCAAGTACCTTCGGGACTGTGGCGATCAGGAAAACGAAATGATTGAATGCGTGCCGCCGGAATACTGGGAGATGGCGCAGGAATATCTTAAAATCGGTATCGGCGTCGTGGACAACAAAAAATAAGGGGGCCTGGCAGTAATGAACGACAAAACAAAAGTCATCCGGGTATTGCTGGCCAAGGTCGGTCTTGACGGCCACGACCGGGGCATCAAGGTCGTCGCCCGCACGCTTCGCGACGCCGGCATGGATGTTGTGTTCACCGGCCTTCACCGCACGCCTGCCGAGGTCGTGCAGGCGGCGGTGCAGGAAGACGTGGACGTGCTTGGCGTCAGCTTATTGTCCGGCGCACACATGACCATCATCCCGCAAATTCTTAAACTTTTGAAAGAAGCCGGGGCCGACGATATCGCCGTCGTCGCCGGTGGTGTCATGCCCGATGAAGACGTCACCGAATTGAAAAGTCAGGGCGTCGCCGACGTGCTGTTACAGGACACGCCGCCTGACGAGATCGTTTCCACGCTTAAGCGCATCGTTTCCGCCCGCAGATTGGACTAAAACCCGGCCATGGAATCCTGGTCCTTCCCCCCCGATTACGACAACGGATATTTTCCCGATCCGGAAAGCCGCTATTGGTTCGCCGGGCGCGAAACCATGGACGCCTCCGCGCGGGAAGCGGCGATCCTTGAGCGCATTCAGGATGTCATGCAATACGCCTACGCCAATGCGCCATTTTACCGGAACAAATGGGACGAAGCTGGTATCCATCCCGACGCCATAAAATCGCTGGAAGATTTTGAACGCGTGCCGGTGGTCAACAAAACCGAGCTCCGCCGGTCACAAGAAACCGACCCGCCCTTTGGCAATTATTTGTGCGTGCCCGAAGACGACATCCATCACATTCATGGAACCTCGGGCACCACCGGCCGGCCGACGGCGTTCGCCATCGGGCGCGGGGACTGGCAGACCATCGCCAACAACCAGGCCCGGGTGATGTGGGGCATGGGGCTGCGTCCCGGCGACACCATTTTCATTGGCTCCGTATTCAGCCTCTATATGGGGTCGTGGGGAACACTGATCGGGTCCGAACGCTTGCGGGCCAAGACCTTTCCCTTTGGCGCCGGGGCCACCGGCATGACGGCCAGGGCCGCCCTGTGGATGCAACTGACCAGGCCCAAGGCATTTTACGGTACGCCGTCTTACGCGCTGCATCTTGCCGAAACTGCCATTGCCGAAGGCATCGAGCCAAAAGACTTCGGCCTCGACTTGCTGTTCTTTTCCGGCGAACCGGGGGGCTCAATCCCCAGCGTCAAAAACCGCATCGAAGACCTTTTTGCCGCCCAGGTGATCGAC
>JAZFSL010000076.1:0-2482 GCA_036446135.1 Rhodospirillales bacterium
CAGCCCCGGCCCGGCGCGCCAGGTGATCACCATCAAGGTCGGAATCCTGAACGGAAAACTCAGCGATGTGATCGGGTTGACGGCGTTACCGAGGCCTGAATTCTGGCACATAAACGCGGTCTTGCGACCCGCCAGCCAGGCGCCGGACGCAATCGCCACCGCTTCGCCCTCGCTGACAGCGGCGACATAGGACAAGTTTTTGTCGGTGATGGCGCCGTTGATCAGCGGCGTCAGAAAAGAACAGGGAACGCCGGTATAAAAATCGACCCCGGCCAAGCGTCCGGCATCCAAAAAGGTGCCGGCCTTGATCACAAGAACTTGCCTGCTTTGGTGAAGTCGGCGGCGTCATCGACATCCAGCCACTGGCCGGGCGCATAGACAGCGCCTATATTCGCGCCCTTGAAGCCCGCTTCCTCGACGATCTTGGCCGACAGGCCGTTATGGGCCTCCATAATAAATTCAAGATCTTGGGAGGTGATCATGGCGCGAAGCCGTGCCGCCTTGCTCGTTGCTGGTTTGAGTTCTTTAGAGGCTTTATTCTGGGCAGTCGCCATGGGATACGTTCCTAATGCTTTTGAATGGATGGTTTGTGGGCGCATATAACGCTTGTTTTCCCGCTGGTTCAAGGCTCCCGCGCCTTTCTATTGAAGCCGGGCATGGCCAAGCCTAAACTCCCCGGCCTGCCAATACGAACAAGGATTTTTCAAGATGTTGCATACGCCGGTCATCAGCGACGAGCAAATAGACGCATTCAAAAACGATGGCTTCCTTGTTGTGCGCCAGGGCTTCGACGCCGATGAAATGAAGCAGATCGATACCTGGACCAAAGCGCTGGTTGGCCTGCCGGAAGTCAGCGGCAAGCATTGGGTCTATCACGAAAAGTGCCTCAAGGGTGACGATGCCGACCTCATCGGCCGCATCGAAAATATCTCCCCCTTTCACGATGGATTTGCGGAACTGAGCCAGGTGCTGCGCGCGCCCGTGGCTCAGTTGCTGGGGGAAGAGGCGGAATTATTCAAAGAAAAGGTAAACTTCAAAATGCCGGGCGGCGATGGTTTCAAGCCGCACCAGGACTCACAGGCCGGGTGGGACGATTACGTCGATTTTTTCATCAGTGCCCTGGTCAGCATCGACGAAGCGACGCCAGAAAACGGCTGCCTGAAAATGGTCAGCGGGCACCATCAGCGGGGCCTGTTCAAATCGTGGGAACCGTTGAGCGACAAAGATATGGCAGGCATGGAATTCGTCCTGGTGCCGACGAAACCGGGTGATGTGGTGTTTTTCGACTGTTACGCGCCGCATGCGTCTGAGCCCAACCTGACCGATCAGACCCGGCGCATCTATTACGCCACCTATAACCGGTTGTCAGCGGGCCAGCACATGGCGCAATACTACGCCGACAAGCACAAGAACTTCCCGCCCGATATCGACCGCGACCCCGATAAAGAATACGTTTTCAGGGTCTAGGCTCCTTGGACCCGCTCGTTCTCACCCTTGTCCTTACCGCCGCCGTCCTGCACGCGACTTGGAATGCGCTGGTCAAAAGCGCCGGTGACCCGTGGGTGCAGTTGGGCATTGCCAAGGTGGCGACGGTTGGCTTCGCCGTACTGTTTTTGCCTTTTGTCAGCTTCCCCGATGCCGACGCCTGGCCCTACCTTTTGGTTTCCGCCGCCATTCATCAGGTGTATTACGTTTTTGTCTCCATGCAATACCGCTTCGGTGATTTGTCTCACGTCTATCCCCTGTCGCGTGGCTCGGCGCCGTTGCTGGTCGCCGCCGGGGCCTTTCTGTTCGCCGGCGAGACCCTTAACAGCAACGGTATCCTCGCCGTCGTCATTATTTCCCTTGCCATCCTCAGCCTGACCTTCGGCACGCCTTGGAAAAGCGATGATGGCAAAGGCGCGATATTTGCGCTCGGCACCGGAACGACGATCGCCTTTTATACCGTGTTTGATGGCTTGGGCGGGCGGACGGCATCGGATGTTTTCGGCTACATCATCTGGCTGTTTATTTTCGAAGGCATTCCGTTTGGCCTGTTGGTCGCGTTCATGCGCCGCCGGGTTTTTCGCGCCAGCTTCCGCGAGCATTGGAAAAAGGGAATTTTTGGCGGCGCTCTATCCTTTTTCGCCTATGGCCTGGTGATCTGGGCGATGTCCATAACGCCCATGACCTACGTTTCGGCGCTGCGCGAAACCAGCGTCATCCTGGCCGCCCTCATCGGCACCCGGATGATGGGCGAACCGTTCGGGGCCAGACGTATTACCGCCGCCGCCTGCGTCGCTGCCGGTGTCATTTTACTGCAAGTCAGCAAGGGGTAATTTTTCGGCGGAAGCTTTGTTTATGAGGAGGACTTCATCAATGATAAAGTCCGTCACCTTGGGATAGATCATTTCCTCGGCCCGGATCAAATCATCGGGAAAATCGATCTCAATCCAGGGAATGCCGGTGATATCCTCGACCCCGAAGGTGCCGACGGGCTCGG
>JAZFSL010000077.1:0-4269 GCA_036446135.1 Rhodospirillales bacterium
GATGCAGGAAGTTTACCGGACCCTGGCCCGGTTGATGGCAACAGATTTGTCCGTGACCATTAGCGGCGAGTCTGGCACCGGCAAGGAATTGGTGGCCCGCGCGCTGCACGATTACGGCAAACGCAAAGACAATCCCTTTGTCGCCATCAACATGGCTGCTATCCCTAAGGAATTGATCGAAAGCGAGCTTTTCGGCCATGAAAAAGGCGCCTTCACCGGCGCCGTCCAACGCAGCGCCGGGCGTTTCGAGCAAGCCAAAGGGGGTACCCTGTTCCTGGACGAAATCGGCGACATGCCGGCGGACGCCCAGACCCGGCTGCTCAGGGTCCTGCAGGAAGGCGAATACACCATCGTCGGCGGACACACCCCGATCAAGGCCGATGTAAGGATCATCGCCGCCACCCACCGCGATCTGAAACAACTGATCCGCCAGGGCTTGTTCCGCGAAGATCTGTACTTCCGCCTCAACGTGGTGCCGATCCGCCTGCCGCCGTTGCGCGAACGCTCCGAAGATATCCCGGAACTCGTCAACTCGTTCCTGGCAGCCGCAGCCTCAGAGGGATTGCCCTGGAAAGTCATCGATACCGCCGCCATGGAAAGGCTGAAAAGCCAACACTGGCCCGGCAATGTCCGTGAGTTGAAAAACTTGATCCAACGGCTGTCTGCGCTCTATTCGCAAGAAGTCATTTCCCTGGAGGATATTGAGAAGGAGTTGGCCGATACCACGTCGGCTTCGCCCGAGGATGAAGAAAAAGGCTTGGCCCAAACGGTGGAACAGCGACTTTCGACCTATTTCTCGGCCCATGACGGCGGCCTGCCGGCGCCGGGTCTGTACCAGCGCGTCCTCAGGGAAGTCGAACGCCCGCTGATCATGTTGACGTTGAGCGCCACGCGGGGGAACCAGATAAAAGCGGCGGAAGTTTTGGGCCTCAACCGCAACACCCTTCGCAAGAAAATTCTTGACCTGGCTATTCCCGTCGTCAGGGGGGCAAAATGATCAGGGCATTATCGATTTTTGAACGCATTCCCGACTGGGCAAAATCGGCCAGCGTTACCCGAATGCTTGCTTACCTCCTGGTCTTCGCCGCCTTGCTTTCAGGGATAGCCACCATCGCCACCATGGCCGACGGAACGTCTTCCATTACGGAAATCAAGACGATCCTCAACCTTCTATATATCGACGGAATTTTGCTGCTGCTGCTGGGGTTGCTGGTAGCCAAACGATTAGTCACGGTTTGGCAGGAAAAACGACGCGGGCAGGTAGGCTCCGGACTACACGTTCGTCTGGTCATGTTATTCGGTCTGGTGGCGGTAACGCCGGCTATCCTGGTCGCCATTTTTTCGGCACTTTTTATCAATTACGGTGTTCAGGCATGGTTTTCGGACCGAATTCAGACCGCCGTCAACCAGTCCGCCGTGGTTGCCAAAGCCTATCTGCAGGAACACCGGAAAAATATTTATGCCGATGCCTTTGCCATTGCCAGCGACCTCGGCCTGAACGCACCCCTGTTGGGCGGCAACCCGGTACGATTTAATCAAACATTGTCCCAACACGCCGTCGCCCGATCGCTGTCGGAAGTCCTAGTTATCGATCGTAGCGGTCAAGTCATGGCTCGCTCCGAATTCAGCCTGACCGTTTTTTCCAAACACATTACGAAAGAGATTTTTGACGAAGCCAGCCGCGGGAAAATAACCGTGTTGAGCGGAGAGCAGGAAGACAGAATTCGCGCCATCGTCCGGCTGCAAAGTTTCGTCGACGCCTTCCTGGTGGTGGAACGGTTCGTCGATCCGAAGGTCGTCAAACATATCAAACTGATCGAACGCGCCTATACCCGTTACAAAGCCGTTCAAAAAGAAATAGGCGGAATTAAAATAAGCTTTGTGATGATTTTCGTCGTCGTCGCGGTGCTTTTGCTATTGGTCGCGATCTGGATCGGATTGGTCGTTTCCACGCAATTGGCATCACCGATCATCTCGTTGATCTCGGCCGCCGAAAAGGTCAGTGACGGCGACCTCAGCGTCCGGGTCGATACCACCAACAGCCCCGATGAAATCAGCGCACTCAGCCGCGCCTTCAACACCATGACCAGCCAGTTGAAAAATACCCAGGAAGGGCTGATGGGCGCCAACCGGCAACTGGATGAACGCAGGCGCTTTACGGAGACGGTGCTTGCCGGGGTGTCCGCCGGCGTCATCGGTCTGGACAGCGAGGGCAATATTCATCTCCCCAACCGCTCGGCCTCCGAGCTTTTGGGCAAAAACCTGGAAGAACATTTAGGCCATAACCTTGCCGTCGCCGTCCCGGAAATGGCTGATTTGCTCGCACAAATCCTGGAAAGACCGGTCAAGCCCCGTCAGGTGGAAATCAGGATTAGCCGGGATGGGCAGTTCCATACGCTGATGGTCACCATCGCGGCTGAGCGATTGAACAACGAGATTATCGGCTACGTTGTAACCTTTGACGACGTGACTGAGCTGTTTTCCGCCCAACGCAAGGCGGCCTGGGCCGATGTCGCCCAGCGCATTGCCCATGAAATTAAAAACCCCCTGACGCCGATCCAGCTTTCCGCTGAACGCCTGAAACGGAAATACTTAGGCGAAATAAAAAGCGATCCGGAAACGTTTGCCAGTTGCACGGATACCATTGTCCGCCAAGTCGAGGACCTTCACCGCATGGTCGATGAATTCTCATCCTTCGCCAGAATGCCGCAACTGTCCCTCGACGACGAAAACCTTTCTGAAATTTGCAGGGGGGCTATTTCCCTGGAACGCAACCGCCATCCGGAGATCATGTACGAAGACGGCTTGCCGAAAGAAGACATATATCTTTATTGCGATCACCGCCAAGTTTCCCGCGCCGTTACCAATCTGATGAAAAACGCTGCCGAGGCCATTACCGGCAAAAATAAGGAACAAGAGAGCCCCGATGAAAAGGGTACTATCCGTGTCTTCTTTGAAATTATTCGAGAAGGAGGAAAACGCGAAGATAGTAGCCAGGGCACCGTTTGCGTTATCATTGAGGACAACGGCCGGGGCCTTCCCGTCAAGGACCGCGAACAATTGACCGAACCTTATGTAACGACCCGGACAAAAGGCACGGGCTTGGGCTTGGCCATCGTCAAAAAAATCATGGAAGACCATAACGGTCTTTTGGTCCTTGAAGACCGGCAAAAAGACGGTGTGCGTGTTAAAATGATTTTCCCGCCGATGGACCGCTTGGCCGAAAATGGGGAAAAGGTTAGTAACGAGGATGATGCAATGAAGGTTGCGACCGGCTTGTCGGCCGGCGGAACCTGAAATTAGGGAATCATGGCAAACGAAGTTCTCATTGTTGACGACGAAACCGACATTCGTGTTCTGACGGCTGGTATTCTTGAGGACGAGGGATACCAGACCCGCGAGGCCGCCAACAGCACCGAAGCCCTGGCCGCAGCCGATGTCAGGCGCCCCAACCTGGTATTACTGGATATCTGGCTCCAGGGCAGCGAACTGGACGGCTTGGGGATTCTCAAGGAACTCAAAATCGATCATCCGGATATTCCCGTTTTGATGATGAGCGGTCACGGCACCATTGAAACCGCCGTCAACGCCATCAAGGACGGGGCTTATGATTTTATTGAAAAACCCTTCAAGGCGGATCGCTTGCTTTTGTTGGTCGAGCGCGCCATGGAAGCGCAGCGGTTGCGCCGGGAAAACGAGGAACTGCGCATTCGTACCGGTAGCGAACGCGACCTCGTCGGCCAGTCCCAGGCCATCCGCGAGGTCCGCCAATCCATCGAACGCGTGGCCCAGACCAACAGCCGGGTCCTGATTACGGGTCCCGCCGGTTCCGGAAAGGAAGTCGTCGCCCGCACATTGCATGCCCAATCACACCGCGCCAATGGCCCCTTCGTCGTCGTCAATTGCGCCACCATGTTGCCCGAGCGGATGGAAATCGAACTGTTCGGGACGCAAAATTCCGACCCCGGAAGCGATGTCCCCCAGAAAGTCGGCACCTTTGAAGCCGCCCATAACGGCACCTTGTTTTTAGATGAAGTGTCCGACATGCCGCTGGAAACCCAGGGCAAGATCGTGCGCGTGCTGCAAGAACAGATATTCGAGCGGGTCGGCGGTAATACGCGGGTCGAAGTCGATGTCCGCGTGGTCGCGGCTTCAACATTGAACCTGCAAGACGAAATCAATGCCGGTCGTTTCCGTGAAGACCTTTTTTACCGGCTTAACGTCGTTCCTTTGGAGGTGCCACCCCTTAAGCAACGCTCCGAGGATATC
>JAZFSL010000078.1:0-5623 GCA_036446135.1 Rhodospirillales bacterium
CACGTACAAAGACGTTCGGGGCCGACCGCGCTATATCGTCAGGGACACGATTAACCTCGATTAATTATCACGTTGCCGGAACTTGGCCCAGTTGACGCCGTCGATGCGGACCTTGAGGAATATGTCCTCTTCGTCATCTCGGCGTTCAAAGATTTCACCATGATCGTAAAGCCACGCCAACTTTGCGCCTTCACCATGGGGTAGGGAAACTTCGTGAATCTTGAAGCTTTCGGTATTTTTTTCGTCGATGGCGGTGGTCAGGCGCTCGCACCCCTCCCCGGTTACCGCTGAAAGAGGGATGGCGGGAATATTGCTGCGATGGGTACGATTGGCCAGGGCCTCGCGTTCCTGCGTATCTAGAAGGTCGATCTTGTTGAGGACCTCAATCAGCGTCTCCTCGACCGTATCGTCCAGGCCTAATTCCTTTAACACCTGTAAGACATCTTCTTTTTGGTATTCTGTATCTGCATGGGCGGCGTCGCGAACATGAACGATGATATCCGCTTCCACGACTTCTTCCAGGGTCGCGTGAAAAGCGTTGACCAGTTCGGTCGGTAGCCGGGAGATAAAGCCGACGGTGTCAGACAGGATGACCATGCGGCCCGACGCTGTCTTCAGGCCCCGCATTGTCGGATCAAGGGTAGCGAACAGTTGGTCTTCGGTTTTGACCTTTGCCTTGGTCAGGCGGTTAAACAAAGTTGATTTTCCAGCGTTGGTGTAGCCGACCAGGGCGACAACGGGGTAAGGAACTTTTTTACGGGCCTTGCGGTGTAGTTGGCGGGTGCGTTTAACCTCGTCCAAGTCTTTTTTCAGCCGCGTAATCCGCTTTCCGATCAGGCGTCGATCGGTTTCGATCTGTGTTTCGCCGGGCCCACCCATGAAACCGGCTCCGCCGCGTTGCCTTTCCAGGTGGGTCCAGCTTCGGACCAAGCGGCTGCGCTGGTAACTGAGCGCCGCCAGTTCGACCTGCAGGCGGCCTTCGCGTGTGCGCGCGCGGGCACCGAAAATTTCAAGGATCAAGCCCGTCCGGTCGATGACCTTGCATTCCCAGTCCCGTTCCAGATTGCGTTGTTGGACCGGGGTCAGCGGCGCATCAACAATGCAAACATCAACGAGGCCCCCGCCAGCCCCTCCTCGCTTGATGATATCGTCTAGGCGCTTAACGGCCCCGGAGCCGAACAAAGTCGATGGGTTGCGACGCTGCAGGGGAACGACCTCGGCATGGATGACTTCCAAGTTGATGGCTTCGGCTAATCCGCCGGCCTCGGATAACAGGGACTGCCCCCTGCTGCCGCCGGCAGAGGATTTCAGCCGGGGATGGATAACCAGACAGGTTTCACCGCCGCCATCATTGGCGGTCCGGTTCCGACCGGCGACGCTTTTTTCAGGAAATTCAGGGCTCGTCAACGGCTCGGCCGATTATTCGTCAGCTTCTTCCCCGTCGTTTTCACCACCATCTTCCCCCTCGCTGTCTTTTCCAGGGTCAAACAATTGCACCGGTATGGAAGGCATCACTGTCGAAATGGCATGTTTATAAACAAGCTGGGTGTGGCCATCTCGGCGCAACAGCACCGAAAAATTATCAAACCAGGTAACAATTCCCTGTAGCTTTACGCCGTTAACAAGAAAAATGGTCACCGGCGTTTTTTGTTTCCGAATGTAATTTAGAAATACGTCTTGGACATTTTGGGTCTTTTCGGACGACATTATTGCCCCCCCCTTTATTTTATTGAACTCGATCGATCAGGGGACAGATCTCGAGTTTCTCCCTGTTTATCAATTATTTAGTATGCTTCCCCTTGGCCCCCTGAGGTCTTTTGCAGGGGGTCTCTAAAGATGTTATTTAGCTTACATACAATTTACAAACTTGCAAAGTGCCTCGCAGCCCTGGAAGTGGTGTAAGGGCGGGTGGCCGGCCATTTCTTCCTCGGTGGGCGCTTCTGTGCGGACCAGCACCGGGGTCAGTCCAGCGTTATGGGCGCATTCCAGATCAATGTCTGCGTCGCCTGCAAACCAGACATCAGGGCCTCTTTCGATGCCGATATGCGATAGGGCCATATCGACCGGTTCCGTCGCCGGTTTGTCTTTTTTGGCGTCCGTGGCGCCGATGAGGGTGGCGAAAAACCCGTCCCATCCCAAGTGACCGGATTCGAGGCGCAGGAACTCACCTTTCTTGTTGCTGATGACAGCCAAATGAATGCCCGCGCCTGACAGGGATTGCAGCATTTCCCCGGCACCTTTCAGGGGTTCAAGTTTTTCAACATGGATTTCTCTATAGCGCTGGTAAAACACATCGCCGGCTTGTTCCCATTTGTCTCCGAAAAGTTCGGGAAAACTGTCGCGAAGGGATTTGCGCACCCGAACGCGGGCTTCATCCATGCTCCAGTGGGGCAATCCGTAGGCAGCAAACGCGGTGTTGAGGGCGTCCAGAATGGTCGGCCATGTATCGACCAGGGTGTTATCCCAGTCAAACAAGATGGCTTTGGGTTTGCCGAGCTTGGGTTTTGCGGTCATTTAATTCCAGGTGCCGGTGTTTTGTGGTCCACCCTTGCCTTCAATGAAATCGACGTAAAGGTCGAGCAATCGGCTGGTCAGCTCGCCGACGTGGCCGTTGCCGACCGATTGTCCGTCGATTTTGGTGACGGCCTTTACGTGGGAAGACGAACTGGTGACGAAGGCTTCCTTGGCGTGCATGGCCTCATCGACGGAAAACGGCCGTTCCTCGAAGGCCAATCCCGCGTCGGCTGCCGCCTCCAGCATCGAAAGTCGGGTGATGCCGTTGAGAATGGCATGCGATGCATTGTGTGTAACAAGTGCGCCGTCCTTGGTAACGATCCAGGCATTGGTCGATGTTCCCTCGGTGACCATGGCGTTGTCGTCGACCATCCAGGCTTCATAGGCACCGGCTTCGCGCGCCTGCTGCTTGCCCAAAATATTCGGCAGCAGGGAAACGGACTTGATGTCGTGACGCTTCCAACGAATGTCGGGGATGGTAATAACGTCGACCCCCTGGCGCAGGGCCTCTTTGTCCAACGGCGCCATTCTTCGAGCCGTCAGCACCAGGGCACTTTCGCTGTCTTCGGGAAATGGGTGATCGCGTCGCGCGACACCCCGGGTAATTTGCAAATAAACCAAGCCGTCGCGAACATGATTGCGCCGGGCGATCTGGGCAATGATCACTGCCAGTGCGCGGCGCGACACTGGCCAGTCGATGCGAAGCTCAGCCAGGGAATGGGCCAATCGCTCCATGTGCCCCTTTTTACCGACCATTTTACCATGGTGAAGTGCAAATACCTCGTAAACACCATCGGCAAACTGATACCCACGGTCTTCGATATGAACGCAAGCTTCATGGTGGGGGACGTACATCCCGTTGACGTAGGCGATCCTCGACACCTCTAAAAATACTCTAACTGCACGGAGAACATTTTCTCGACCTTGTGGATAACGTCTTCGGCGGCGAATAAGACCACTCTGTCTTTTGCCTTAACGATGGTTGACCCTTTGGGGCAGATCATTTCGCCGTCGCGGACAATGGCGCCCAGCATGACCCCGACTGGAAGCTTGACCTCTCTCAAGGGGGTGCCGACCAGCTCTGACGTTTCCAGAGCCTCGGCCTCGATCAACTCGCCAAAGCCTTCGCGGAGCGTATGGACGGAATGAATGCGGCCCCGGCGAACGTATTGCAGGATCGTCGAAACCGTAATGTTTCGGGGGCTGACCACGACATCAATGCCAAGGGAATTGATCAAGGGTTCGTAAGTGCCAGAATTGATCAGGGTGATCGCCCGTTTGCAGCCGCGTTGCTTGGCCAGCAGCGAGGCCAGAATGTTGGTTTTATCATCATTGGTGACGGCGACGACGGTATCCGTGGCGCTGATGTTTGCTTCATCCAAAACCTCTGGACCAAGAACGTCGCCGTTCAGGACCATGATATTTTCCAAAAATCCTGAAATATGTTCCGCCCGTTCTTTGTTCGACTCGATAATTTTTGCTTTTACCCAACTGTGTTCTTTTTCGATTTCCTGGGCCAGGAAAAGACCGATATTGCCGCCGCCGAAAATTAACAAGCGTCTGGCTTCCGGCTCTTCGTGCCCGAAGGCGGCCATGGCGCGGAGGACCTGTTCGCTGTCGACGACGAAATAAACCTCGTCGCCGGGCAACATTTGATCGTCCGACGAGGGCACCAGGGGGGTGCCGTTCCGCATCAGGCCGACAATGACGATGTTGAGATCCGGGAAAAGCTGTGTCAGTTGGCGAAGCGGCGTATTGACCAAAGGGCATGTGTCTTCGCAGCGCACGCCAATCAGTTTTACCTTGCCGTCAACCAAGGGGATCATTTCAAAGGCGCCAGGCACCTGAAGACGCCGCGTCACTGCACGCGCGACCTCGATTTCCGGCGAGATAATGACGTCGATGGGCATGTTGTCGCGGGAAAACAGGTTGGCGTAAATGGGTTGCAAATAACTTTGCTGGCGCACGCGCGCGATCTTGGTTGGCACATCGAACAATGAATGGGCCACCTGGCAGGCGACCATGTTGACTTCGTCCGTATGGGTTACGGCGATAATCATGTCGGCGGTTTCGATGCCTGCCCGCTCAAGAACTTCCGGATTGGATGCATGCCCGACAATGCCTTTGGCGTCCAGGGTGTCGCTGACCCGGCGCACCAGTTCGGGCGCACGGTCGATGACGGTGACGTCATTGCTCTCCAGGGCTAAATGGCGGGCAATGTTGAAGCCGACCTGGCCGGCGCCGCATACGATGACTTTCATGGTTTTGAGCCCTACCCTGCTATTGCCTGTCCTCGCTTCTCACCCCAAGCGTCTTGAGCTTGCGATGAAGCGCCGAGCGTTCCATGCCGATGAATTCGGCTGTTTTAGATATATTGCCGCCAAACCGTGTGACTTGCGCGATCAGGTATTCTCGCTCGAAAATTTCACGCGCACCCCGTAACGGCAAGCCCATTATTTCGATATTGGTATCGAGATTGCCGGCAACGGGCGCGTTGGTGTTGATTTCCGGAGGCAGGATATCGATGCCGATTGATTTAGACGGGTCATCATCGGCCATAATCAATAATCGTTCGATGACGTTTTTCAGCTCCCGGACATTGCCGGGCCAGGAATAAGACTGCAAAACGACCAGCGCATCGGCGCTGATAGCGCGCGACGCCTGGCCCGTTGCCCTGGCCGCGTGTTCCATGAAATGCTGGGATAAAAACGGGATATCCTCGGACCGTTGCTTAAGGGGTGGCACCTCCAAAGGAACGACGTTAAGCCGGTAAAAAAGGTCTTCACGGAAACGACCGGCATTGATTTCGTCTTGCAGGTCCAATGTTGAAGCCGCAGCCACGCGGACATCGACTTCGACCCGCGTATTACCGCCGACCCGCTCGAATATCTGTTCTTGCAGCACACGCACGATCTTGCCCTGGGTTTCCAGCGGCATGTCGGACACTTCATCTAAACACAAGGTGCCGTTATGGGCGGCTTCAAAGGTGCCAACTTTCTGGGGGACATCGCTTCCGGGGTCGGAATTTTGCGTCCCGAACAGTTCGATTTCCATCCGCTCGGGCAACATGGTGGCGCAATTGACGACGACGAAGGGGCCATTGGCGCGG
>JAZFSL010000079.1:0-15084 GCA_036446135.1 Rhodospirillales bacterium
GCACGGCGGATCAGGGGGGCGCCGCCAAAATGACCGCCGAAGAAAATCTCAGCGCCAATATCGATGAATTGGCCCAGCGCATAGAGAACATTGCCGAACGCCTTGAACAGGCTTAAGTATACCTCAAGGGCGGTTTCTGCCCAGTTCGTTACGGCTCGATATCCCTGGGGCTTTCTATACCTCGGGAGCTGTCCCTGCCGGACCCGTGGGTTCGGTATATGGCGCCCACCTGCACTTGCAGGCCACAGAGGATTCTCAGCTGACGGCTGGGCGGTGCCGTCCTGCCTTTTTCACTAGCCGGCGATTTTACATCTCATGCCCGTATTCGAAGCAAAAAAAAAAATACGCCGCCAAGCCAAGGAATCCAGAACCTTATGGGCGGACCAGGCGGGTCCGGATGCGGGGGCTTCGTTGGCCGGTAAATTTCTTGAAAACGCTGTGCTGGCCGGCACAACGGGGCCGGTCGCTGGCTATTGGCCGATGAGCGATGAGATCAACGTCAGGCCCTTGATGGAAACGCTCCATCAACGGAATCTGGAAATTGCCTTGCCGGTGGTTGTCGGGGCCGAACAGCCCCTAGTGTTTCGCCGCTGGACGCCGGGGCTGAGCCTTGAGGAAGGAAGCTTTTCCACCCGTCATCCGGCCGCCGACCAGCCGGACGTGACCCCCGGCATGCTGCTGGTGCCGTTGCTGGCCTTTGACGAAAACGGAATGCGGTTGGGCTGGGGCGGCGGTTTTTATGACCGGACCCTGGAAGCCCTCAGGGCCGAAGCGCCTGTACTTGCCGTCGGCGTCGCCTATCATGGGCAAAAGGTCGATCATGTGCCGCATTCTTCTACGGATCAGCCCCTGGACTGGATCGTTACCGACAAGCAGGCCCAAGAGGTTCGCTAAGATGAAAATATTGATTTGCGGTGATGTCGTCGGCAAGGCCGGGCGCAAGGCCATCGACCGGCATCTGCCCGATATCCGCCAGCGCCTGGATCTGGATTTTGTCATCGTCAACGGCGAGAACGCGGCCCACGGGTTTGGCCTGACGGACAAGATTTGTGCTGCCTTTTACGCCGCCGGCGCAGACGTGATAACGACCGGCAACCATGTCTGGGACCAGCGCGAAATCATTAATTACATTGGCGGCGACCCAAAATTGCTCAGGCCCATGAACTATCCCGAAGGCACGCCCGGCAAAGGCACCGGCAAGTTCGATGCGCCGAATGATAAAAAAATTCTGGTCATTCATCCCATGGGGCGGCTTTTCATGGACCCCCTGGACGATCCCTTCGCCGCCGTTGACGAAGCGCTTTCCAACCAGCGGTTGGGGCATACGGTAGATGCCATCATCGTCGATTTTCATGGTGAAGCGACCAGCGAAAAACAGGCCATGGGGCATTTTCTGGACGGGCGCGTGTCGGCGGTTGTCGGCACTCACACCCACGCGCCGACGGCGGATGCGCAAATCCTGCCGGGCGGAACGGCGTTTCAGACCGACCTTGGCATGACCGGCGATTATGATTCCGTCATCGGCATGAAAAAGGAACTGGCAACCAGCCGTTTCACCACCAAAATGCCGCAGGGACGCCTGGAACCGGCAGACGGGGAAGCGACGTTATGCGCCGTCTATGTTGAGACCGATAACGGCACCGGGCTGGCCACCCATATCAGCCCAGTGCGCGTCGGCGGGCGGCTGATAGAGCAATGGCCGGTTTAACGCCCCATTATTGACATATTGGTCTGACAATAAGGTGGACTTGGTCTGACAATAAGGTGGACGGCGGCCGTGCGTTCACATACTACATGTAGTATGAGGTTTTACATCAATTCCAATATAGGGGACGGCTTCGACCATGGCCGGTCATTCAAAATTTAAAAACATCATGCACCGCAAGGGCCGCCAGGATGCCAAGCGGGCCAAGGTTTTCGGAAAGCTGATCCGTGAGCTTACTGTGGCGGCGAAATCCGGCCTGCCGGACCCGGATATGAACCCCAGGCTCAGGACCGCCATCGCCGCCGCCAAGGCCGCCAACATGCCCGGCGACACCATGAACCGGGCGATCAAGAAAGGCAGTGGCGGCGGCGACGACACCAACTATGAAGAAATCCGCTACGAAGGCTATGGCCCCGGCGGCGTCGCCATGATCGTCGAGGCCCTGACCGACAACCGCAACCGCGCGGCCAGCGAAATTCGCGCCGCCTTTACCAAGTTCGGCGGCAACCTGGGCGAAACGGGATCGGTTAATTTCATGTTCGACCATGTCGGCATGATTGTGTATGGCCCCGACGCCAGCACCGAAGATATGTTTGAAGCGGCGCTAGAAGCTGGTGCGTCGGATGTCGAGTCGTCCGAAAACGGCCATGAAGTTACCTGCGCGCCGGATGATTTTTCCCTGGTCCGCGATGCGCTGGAGGAAAAATTCGGCGCCGCCGAAGATGCGCGCCTCGACTGGAAACCGCAAACCAGCGTTGCCGTCGATGAAGATGCTGCCACCACCTTGCTGAAGCTTATTGATGCGCTGGAAGATAATGACGACGTGCAGCGCGTGGCCGCGAATTTCGAAGTTGATGACGACGTGCTCGAACGTTTGAGTGCTTAGGCCCATGACCCAGGTATCAGGAGGCAACCATTCGATTGATCGGGTTTGATCCGGGACTGCGCTTTACCGGCTGGGGCGTCATTGAAGTCGATGGCAACCGCCTCATCCATGTCGCCGACGGCGTTGTCGCCACCGACGGAGGGTTGGCCCTGGCGCGGCGCCTTGTTCAATTGCAGGATGGATTGATCCGCATCATCGAACAGTTCAACCCGGCGGAAGCCGCAGTTGAGGAAACTTTTGTCAACAAGAACCCCATGTCCACCTTGAAACTGGGACAGGCCCGGGCGATTTCCTTGCTGGTGCCGGCAAATGCCGGGCTTGCCGTCGCCGAATACTCACCTAACCTGATTAAAAAGACTGTCGTCGGCGCCGGGCATGCGGCTAAGCAGCAAGTTCAGATGATGGTCAAAACACTGCTGCCAGGGGCTGCCCTGGAAACGGTGGACGCGGCCGATGCATTGGCCGTCGCTATTTGCCACGCCCATCACCGCGACAGCGCCCAAGCAAAAGCGGCAAAAGCGCTCGACGCGATGGAACAGGAGGCCCAGGCCCGATGATCGCCAAGCTCAAAGGTCTGATCGACAGCACCGGGGACGGCTGGGCGATTATCGATGTCGGCGGTGTCGGCTATCTGGTGTTTTGTTCGGCCCGCACGCTCGGCCGTTTTGCCAAAGGTGAAGTCGCCGAAGTCATGGTCGAAACACATGTCCGGGAAGATCATATCCATCTTTACGGGTTTGTTGATGTCACCGAGCGGGACTGGTTTAAATTGCTGACCACCGTTCAGGGCGTCGGCGCCAAGGTGGCGTTGGCGATGCTGTCGGTACTGGCCCCCGATCATCTGTTGCAGGCCGTTGCCGCTGCCGACAAGGCGGTGATCACGCAGGCCCCCGGCGTCGGGCCCAAGCTGGCAACTCGAATTTTAAGCGAACTTAAAGACAAGGTCGGCGATATCGCCCTGACCGCCTCGCCGGGCGGCGTTCCGGTCGTGGCATTGGACGATGCCGATGGGGCTGCCCTTGGCGCCGCCGTCAAAGATGCTGCCTCGGCCCTCGTCAATCTCGGATATCAGCCTTCGGAAGCCTTGGGCGCGGTCAGCCGCGCCGCCGGTAAATTGGACGACGAAGCCGATGTGGAAACGTTGATTAGAGCCGGGCTGGGCGAGTTGGCCCCGGCCGAAGCGGCAGCGAGATAAGCCATGAATGAAGATGCCCGCATGGTGACCCCGGCCGCCGTCCAGGAAGACGGCCCCGACAACAGTCTGCGGCCCCGCCGGTTGGAGGATTTTGTCGGCCAGGAACAGGTATGCGAAAACCTGTCTGTTTTCGTTGCTGCGGCGGCGAAGCGGAATGAAGCCATGGACCATGTGCTGTTTTATGGTCCGCCGGGACTGGGCAAGACGACCTTGGCCCAGATTGTCGCCGTTGAGCTTGGCGTCGGCTTCCGTGCGACGTCGGGCCCGGTGATTGCCAAGGCCGGAGACCTGGCGGCAATCCTGACCAACCTGCAGCCTCGTGATGTCCTGTTCATTGATGAAATTCACCGCCTCAACCCGGTGGTCGAGGAAATTCTCTACCCGGCCATGGAAGATTATCAACTCGATTTGATTATCGGCGAAGGGCCGGCGGCCCGGTCCGTACGTATTGATCTACCGCCGTTTACGCTAGTCGGTGCGACGACGCGCTCGGGCCTGATTACGTCGCCGCTGCGCGAACGTTTCGGTATTCCGCTTCGGGTCAATTTTTATACCAAGGAAGAATTGCAGCGCATCGTCGTTCGCGGCGCCGGGCTTTTGGATATGAACCTGACGCCGGACGGGGCGGCGGAAATCGCCAAACGGTCACGGGGTACGCCCCGTGTCGCGGGTCGGTTGCTCAGGAGAGTGCGCGATTTTGCCGCCGTTGACGGGGCGGATGAAATTGACGCCAAGGCCGCCGATGCAGCCCTCAATCGGTTGGAGGTCGATAGCCGGGGGCTGGATGCCATGGACCGGCGCTATCTCAGGTGCATTGCAGACAATTTTTCCGGCGGGCCCGTCGGTGTCGAAACACTGGCCGCAGCACTTTCCGAACAACGCGACACCATAGAAGAAGTGATCGAGCCCTACCTCATTCAGCAGGGATACCTGATGCGTACGCCCCGTGGCCGGGCGTTGGCGTCGGAAGCCTACGGCCATCTCGGCCTTCACCAGCCGGACGGGATTGCCCAACTGGAATTGATTTCCAGGGAGGATGAGGATGAAGCCGATGAGTGACGGCGTTCACGTTTTTCCGGTTCGCGTCTATTTCGAAGATACGGATGCTGCCGGCATCGTCTATTACGCTAATTATCTGAAATATGCCGAGCGGGCGCGCACGGAAATGTTGCGCGAATATGGTATCGAAAGTGGCGCCATGATGCGCAAAGACGGTCTCGCCTTTGCAGTGCGGCATTGTTCGATAGATTTCAGAAAACCGGCGAAGCTGGACGATGAGCTTTGCGTGGAAACCCGGATCAAAGCCATCAACGGTGCGTCCGTAGTCGCCGATCAGCGGGTCAAGCTGGGCAGGGAGGAGCTGGTCAAGATGGAATTAAAGTTGGCCTGCATGAAGCTTGACGGCAGGCCAAGCCGGTTGCCGGGGGATATCAGATCCCGGCTCGAAAATAAGGCTCACGGTTAACAAAGAACGCATTCAAACGCACAGACAGGCAATAGGGCTAATAAATGGAAAACCAAGTTATAGAAGCGGTAACACTCGGGGGATCGGTGGAAAATCTGGATTTCTCCGTGTGGGCGCTTTTTCTCAGGTCAGACCCCGTCGTTAAGTCGGTGATCCTAATTCTGATAGGGGCGTCGATCTGGTGCTGGGCGATCATCTTTGAGAAAATTGTCGGTCTTCGGCGGTTGTCTCAACGCTCCACCGAATTCGAGCAGGCATTCTGGTCGGGGAATTCCCTGGATGAACTTTACGAGAGGATAGCCAGTCAGCCGCGCGATCCCATGTCGGCCGTTTTTGTCGCCGCCATGCGCGAATGGCGACGAACGCCCAACCGCGGCAACGGCGAGCCGGATGCTCGCGTCGGCCTTGCGGATCGTATTGAGCGGGTCATGCAGATCACCATGGCGCGTGAAATGGATCAGACCGAAAGCAATATCAATTTCCTCGCTACCACGGGATCGACGGCGCCCTTTGTCGGTCTGTTCGGAACCGTCTGGGGGATCATGAACAGCTTCCAGTCAATCGCCCTTACCAAAAACACCAGCCTTGCCGTTGTCGCACCGGGCATCGCGGAAGCGTTGTTTGCGACGGCGCTTGGTTTGTTGGCGGCGATTCCTGCGGTGGTTGCCTATAACAAGCTGACAAAATCCATGGACCGCTATGCCGGTCGTCTGGACAGTTTTGCCGGTGAATTTTCCGCCATCTTGTCGCGCGAAATGGACGGCAAGGAGTAACGCCCGGATGGCCGCCAAGCTGCAACGCACGAATGCCCGTCTTCGGGGCCGCCATCGGACGAATCCGATGTCGGAAATCAATGTCACCCCGATGGTCGATGTGATGTTGGTGTTGCTGATTATTTTCATGGTCACGGCGCCGCTGTTGACCGTCGGCGTGCAGGTCGATTTGCCGAAAACCAAGGCGTCGATCATCAAAGGAGAAGACGAACCGCTGGCGATTACCGTTGATGCCGCAGGCCAAGTCTATTTACAGGAGACGGAAATTGAGCTGGAAGGGCTGGTTCCGCGCCTTTCAGCCATCACCTCGAATAACCCGGACGTGCGTATTTTTGTTCGTGGAGATGCCAGCATCAATTACGGCCGGGTGATGGAAGTGGTGGGAACCATCAATGCGGCCGGATACCGAAAAGTAGCGCTGGTCACCCAACGCAAGATTATGCGGCGACCGGCGAAGAAAAAGAAACGTTAGGGTGCTTTGCATTGAAAGATTCCATGCGTGATGCATTTATCTACTCAACCCTGTTCCACGCCGTGATCCTGGTGGTCGGGTATTTCGGATTGCCGTACATTCAACGCGCACCCTTGATGAGCGATGCGCCGATCTTGGTTGATATCGTCAATGTCGATGAAATCACCAACGCGCCGCCGCCTAAAGCAAAGCCGGAAAAAAAGCCAAAACCGGAAGCCAAAAAACCGCCACCGCCGCCGAAAAAGCTGGCCAAGGCATCGCCTCCGCCGCCACCCCCACCGGCAAAAAAGCCGGAGTTAGCGGCCCTGCAACCGGAACCGACACCGAAGGCAAAACCTAAGCCTAAGCCCAAGCCTGAGAAAAAGGCGAAGCCGAAACCGAAGCCCCAAAAAAGGCTGGCGAAAGTTAAACCTCGCCGCAAACCGAAACCGCCGGATGCCTTTGCGTCGGTATTGAAGACGGTCGAAAAACTGAAAGACCGTCCGCCGGATAAAAAGAAGGAAAAGAAAAAAGAAAAGAAGGAAACGTTCGAGCAGCAAATGGCGAAAGCCCTGAGTTCCAGGTCCGTCAAAAATAATCCCATGCGGCCTATTGCCATCAGCGAGATTGATTTGGTTCGGCAGCAAATCAGTGAATGCTGGAACCTGCCAGCCGGGGCCAAGGAGGCGCAGGACCTGAGCATTGAAATTCGTATGGTGATGAATTCCGACGGCACCGTCCGTCAGGCCCGGATTATGGATCAAATTCGCCTGCGAAGTGATCCGTTTTTTCGCGCCGCCGCCGAAAGCGCCCTCAGGGCGGTCTTGAATCCTCGTTGTAATCCGCTAAAGCTACCACCGGAAAAGTATCAGCAATGGCAAAACATGACCTTGATCTTCGATCCAAGCCAGATGTTTTAAGCATGATGGCTTTATTCAAAATAATTCCACTCCGCATGGGTTTGCCCTTGGCTGCCCTGTTGGCGTTGTTGGTTACGGCATTGCCGGCGTCAGCGGAACTTCGCATCGACATTACCCAGGGCAAAGTCGAGCCGATGCCGATTGCGGTGACCAATTTCACCGGCTTGACGACGGAGGAAATCGAATTTGGGCGAGACATTTCAAAGATAATCGCCGGCGACCTGGAACGCTCCGGATTGTTCCGGCCGATCAATCCGCAGGCTTTCATTCAGACGACGATTGCGTTGCAGACCCTGCCTCGTTTCGGCGACTGGCGGGTGATAAACGCCCAGGCCATGGTTCAGGGCCGCGCCCAGTTGGTGCAGGGCGGGCAGTTGCGGGTTGAATTTAGGTTGTGGGATGTTTTTGCCGAACAGCAAATGATCGGGCTGGCCTACGTCACCATCGGCGATAACTGGCGGCAAGTGGCGCACATCATTGCTGACGCTATCTACAAACGGATTACCGGGGAAGAGGGGTATTTCAACACCCGGATCGTCTATATCTCTGAAACCGGTCCGCAAAACAGGCGCATCAAGCGCTTGGCGATCATGGACCAGGACGGCGAAAACCATAAATTCCTGACCGAAGGAGATGCGCTGGTGCTAACGCCACGGTTTTCCCCAACGTTGCAGGAAATCACCTACCTTTCCTATTACCGCGATCAGCCCCGTGTCTACATTTTCAATATTGATACTGGTCGCCAAGAGGTGCTAGGCGATTTTCCCGGCATGACTTTTGCGCCCCGCTTCTCGCCCGGTGGCCAGAAGGTCATCATGAGCATGGCCAAGGACGGTAATACCGAGATTTACTCCATGGACCTTAGGACCCGGGAAGTCCGGCAACTAACCACCCATTCCGCCATTGATACCTCGCCAAGCTATTCCCCGGATTCAAAGCAGATTGTTTTTAACTCCGACCGCGGCGGTTCCCAGCAACTGTATGTCATGAACTCCAATGGCGGCGGCGTGCGCCGCATCAGCCACGGCAAGGGACGTTATGCGACGCCTGTCTGGTCGCCACGCGGTGATCTGATCGCTTTTACCAAAATTTACGGAGGTCAGTTTTTTATCGGTGTGATGCGGACCGACGGCTCTGGCGAGCGACTCCTAGCCGAGGATTTTCTGGTCGAGGCCCCGACCTGGGCGCCCAATGGCCGGGTGCTGATGTTCTTTCGCAAACAACGCACGACCAAAGACGGAAGGGGTGGGCGGTCGCGTTTATATTCCATTGATCTGACGGGCCATAACGAACGGGAAATTCTGACCCCTCTCGATGCATCCGATCCGGCCTGGTCGCCGACAATTCGTTCCGGGCGACCGTGAGTGATTTATTCATATGTATAAAATCCGCACATAGACAAATAAAGCTTGGAATTGGGGTATTTACTCTTTAATAGTATGAAACTAGTAACCCTTTTGGGCGAGTAGTTTCGGTCGCGTTAGAACGCGGTTTATTTCAGTTTACTATGTCCCGGTGATGGAGATCTATATGCGCTATAAGATTTTGGGCCTTTTTGCGGCCGTAGCACTTGTTTCCGCGTGTGAAACAGGTGCCGACAGTGGTGGTTCCGCTGCTGGCGGGGTTAGCGGGGCTAAACCGGTGGAAAGTTATACTTCACCGATGATTAAGTCCGGATCCCAGGAAGACTTGGTGGTTAATGTCGGCGACCGAGTTTTCTTTGGTTTTGATAAGTTCAATGTTGACGCTGAGGCCCGCAAGACACTTGAAAAACAGGCGGCCTGGATGAAGGCAAACGGGTCCGTAACCGTCGCCGTGCAAGGTCATGCTGACGAACGCGGTACTCGGGAATACAACTTGGCCTTGGGTGAACGCAGAGCCAACGCGGTGAAGGATTACCTTGTTGTGCTGGGTGTCAATCCGGCCCGCATTTCAACCATATCCTACGGCAAGGAGCGTCCTGTTGCCACCGGCTCGCATGAGACGGCCTGGAAACAGAATCGCCGTGGCGTGACCAAAGTATCCGGAGCTGGCAGCTAACCGCTTATTTCATTATCGGGTAAAAATTTGGCGCTTGTCCTACCGGCGATGGTCGTGTGAGCAAGCGCCATAATTTTGCCCAAAACGCGGGCAAGAATGGGTCCGGGGAATGATCAGGTAAATAAAATCCCCGCCGGAATTGCATGAGGACGAAAGAATGAACTTTTGGAAAGGCGCTGGATGGGCTGCCGTGGCTTTGGTCTTGATGGCCTTTGTCCCTGGCGCGCAGGCGCAAAATCCTGAAGACCTTCGTGCCATGGTCGATCGGATGCAGCGCCTGGAACGTGATATCCGCACCCTCAATCTGCAATTGTCCCGGGGCGCACCGCCTCCAGCTTCTGCGTCTTCTGCCACCCCTACGCCGGTGGCTTCTCCTCAAGGAGGCGCCCGCGATAGCGCCGCACAGGGGCCAGCCCTGTCGCGCCTGAATACCCGCCTGTCGGCTTTGGAAACCGATCTGCGTGCGGCGACCGGGACCATGGAAAACATCGGGTTTCAAATTAATGACGTCAGGCAGCGTCTCGACAAATTGGTTGGCGACATTGATTACCGGCTCGGCGCCCTTGAGGGGCGACCACCTGGAAGTAGTGCCCTCAGGGGGACAAAAAGACCGGTCCCGCGTGCACCGACTAGACCCCGGTTGAGTGCAGCGCCCTCTCCGCCGCCGGTGCAGAAAATTATTCCAGGCCAACCGGCCCCCCCCCAAGGCGGTTTCGCGCAAGCGCCGACAACCTTGGGCCAGGTGTCGGTGAATGATGTGGCCGCTATTCGGCCGCGCAACCCGGGGCAAGCGGAGAAAGTGGAAAAACCAGCGAAACAGCCCCTCCGCGCTGCCGCTCCTGCCCCCGCGCCGGTGGCAAAAGCTCCCAGTTTATTGCCGCGGGGATCATCGAAGGAGCAATACAAATACGCCTTCGGGTTGTTGCGTCAGGCCAATTACGATAAGGCCGAATTGGCTTTGCAGGAATTCGTCAAACTGCACCCGAAGGACAGCTTGGCCAGTAATGCGCGTTATTGGTTGGGGGAAACGTATTATGTCCGCGCCGCCTATGTGCAGGCGGCGGAAGCCTTTCTTGAAAGTTATCAGACAGCGCCCAAGGGCACGAAAGCAACGGACTCATTATTAAAGCTGGGGATGTCTCTGGGGGGGCTGGACAAGAAACGTGAAGCCTGTGCCGCCTTCGATAAATTATTGAAAGATTTCACGACCATATCCGCCGGTGTCCGCAATACGGTTGCCCGCGAAAAGCAGAAAAACGGCTGCAAAAAATAAACCGCACACCGACCTTGGTGTTTGTCCGATGATTATTTCCGAAGACAAATTTGATGCGCTGATGGAAGGCTTAGGTCCGTATGAGGACCGGCCGTATATGGCGGTTGCCGTGTCCGGCGGTGCGGACAGTCTGTGCCTGGCCTTGTTTGCCGGGCGTTGGGCTGAACGGCGGGGTGGCCGGGTGGTGGGTTTGACGGTGGACCACGGGCTGCGCCCGGAGGCCGGCGATGAGGCCTTGCAAGTAGGGCGTTGGCTGGAAGGGCTAGGGATCGAACACCGGGTCCTGAAATGGACCGGACCGAAACCCGTTTCCGGGATTCAGGCGGCCGCTCGCCGCGCCCGCTACCAGCTAATGTCTTCCTGGTGCCGGGAAAAAGGCTTCTTGCATCTTTTGCTGGGCCATACTGGCGACGATCAAGCGGAAACGCTGCTTTTACGGCTAGGCTCGGGTAGCGGCCCTGACGGTCTGGCGGCGATGTCGGCGATCAGGGAAACTCCGGATGTCAGAATTCTGCGGCCCTGGCTTGGAGTTGCTAAGCAGGACTTGGTCGAAACCCTGACGGCGCAGGGACAAAAATGGATCGAAGACCCGTCCAACCAGGATCATTCCTTTGCCCGTGTTCGGGTGCGAAAAGCCATGAAAGATGGCGGTTTCCGGCCAAAGGATCTGGCCTTGGCGGCGCATCGGTTCGGGCGTGCAAGGCAGGTCACGGAGACAGAGGCCTCGCGGTTGCTGGCGCGTGTGGCGCGTGTTCACCCAGCGGGCTTCGCCGAGTTGCAGTGCGCTCCCCTTGTCGCCGCGCCGGACGAAATTTCTCTGAGGGCTCTTTCCAGGGTGTTGATCGCCACCGGCGGGCGGGACTATGCCCCGAAACTGGCCAAGCTTGAACGCCTGCACGGCGAATTTTTCAGCCATCCGTCCGCATCGGATGGGCGTTCCATGACGCTGGCGGGCTGCCATGTCACCGGTAAAGGCGATAAAATCCTTATTTGTCGAGAAAATCGGGGTGTTCCCGAACCGGCGCTCGTCCATTCCGGAGAACGGGTGATTTGGGACGGGCGCTTTAATATTCTGATGACGGGGCAACGGGTCGCCTCCGTACCCGCATCCGGAGCAGAGGGAGCCTTTCTGGGCGGATTGGGGCCCCAAGGGTGGTCGGAAGTGGTGCAAATGGTCCCTGATTTACGAAGAACCGCCGTTCCCGCGACGGCGCGCCACAGCTTGCCCGCCTTGTTTGATGGTTTCGGCGTGTATTCGGTGCCGCACCTGGGTTTCAGGCGTGATCAATGCAAGGGTCCGATGGCCGGTTTTCTTCCTGTCACAGGCCCCAATTTTCGGGAAATCTTGTTTTCTCCGGCAAATGCCTTATCAAGTACGGGCTTTTTCTTGCGTTCCGGGCCTGACATACTATCTCTCTAGGGCGTGGACGGAAAATCTGGCCTCCGTCAAAAATTTAAGTCCGGCCAGCCTACGGAGGATACAAGTCTTGAATTTCAGCCGAAATATGGCGCTTTGGATAGTCGTGGCGCTTTTGGTTTTCGCCCTGTTCAATCTTTTTCAGGGGACGTCTCAGCGCACGCAACAAACAACGTTGGCTTTTTCTGATTTTCTGACGTCCGTTGAAGCTGGCGATGTGCGCGACGTAACAATCCAGGGGCCTGGCATTACCGGTCATTACAAGGACGGACGGAATTTCGCTACCTACGTGCCGGATAACACCAATCTGGTGCCGCTGCTGTCGAAGCGCGGTATCCGTATCAGTGCGTTGCCCTTTGACAAAGATTCGCCAACGCTGTTCAACATTCTCATCTCGTGGTTCCCCATGCTGTTGCTGATTGGCGTGTGGATATTTTTCATGCGCCAAATGCAGTCCGGCGGTGGCAAGGCCATGGGGTTCGGCAAGTCGAAGGCGCGCTTGCTGACGGAAAAATCAGGACGCGTAACCTTCGAGGATGTGGCCGGGATCGATGAAGCCAAGCAGGAACTGGAAGAAATTGTCGAGTATCTTAAAGACCCCCAAAAATTCCAGCGCCTTGGCGGTAAAATTCCCAAGGGCTGCCTTTTGGTCGGACCGCCGGGCACCGGCAAGACGCTGTTGGCCCGCGCCATTGCCGGCGAGGCTAATGTGCCGTTCTTCACCATTTCCGGTTCCGACTTCGTCGAAATGTTTGTCGGTGTCGGCGCGTCGCGCGTGCGTGACATGTTCGAACAGGGCAAGAAAAACGCCCCTTGCATCATCTTCATCGATGAAATTGACGCCGTCGGCCGCCATCGCGGCGCCGGCCTTGGTGGCGGCAACGATGAACGCGAGCAAACCTTGAATCAGTTATTGGTGGAAATGGACGGGTTTGAGTCCAACGAAGGCGTGATCCTGATCGCCGCCACCAACCGTCCTGACGTTCTCGATCCGGCGTTGCTCAGGCCCGGTCGTTTTGACCGCCAAGTAACGGTGCCGAACCCAGATATTTTGGGCCGCGAAAAAATTCTCAAGGTCCATATGCGCAAGGTTCCCCTGGCGCCCGATGTCGATGCCCGCGTCATTGCCCGCGGCACGCCCGGTTTTTCCGGCGCCGACCTTGCCAATCTGGTCAACGAGGCGGCCTTGCTGGCGGCTCGGATCGGCAAGCGCGTCGTCACCATGCAGGAATTTGAGGACGCCAAGGATAAAGTCATGATGGGCGCGGAACGCCGTTCCATGGTCATGACCGAAGACGAAAAGAAACTGACGGCCTATCACGAAGCGGGCCACGCCCTTGTCGGCCTGAAAGTGCCGAAATCAGACCCGCTGCACAAAGTGACGATCATTCCACGTGGCCGGGCGTTGGGCCTGACCATGAGCCTGCCGGAACGCGACCGGCTTAGTTATTCCAAAATGGAACTGGAATCACTTTTGGCGGTCATGTTCGGCGGGCGCATCGCCGAGGAATTGATTTTCGGTGAGGAAAATATCACCACTGGCGCCGGTAACGATATCCAACAGGCAACCAGTTGGGCGCGTCGCATGGTCACTGAATTCGGCTTCTCAGACAAACTCGGCCGCCTGCGCTATGCCGACAACGAGGAAGAGGTTTTCCTCGGTCACTCGGTGGCGCGCCACAAAAACGTCTCGGATGCCACCGCCGCCCTGATTGATGAAGAGGTCCGCCGCCTGATCGACGAAGCAGAAACAGCGGCCCGGACCATTCTGAACAAGAATAGGAAAGACCTGGAAACAATTGCCCAGGCGTTGCTGGAATATGAGACCCTTTCCGGCAAAGAGGTGAATTCCCTGTTGCGTGGTGAATCCATCATCCGGCCCGAGGATGAGCCGCCGCAGGAAGGGGGCCGAAAATCGTCGGTGCCGACCAGTGGTAAGCCGAAAAAGCCAAAAAAACCTAAGGGTGCCGCCGGAATCGATCCCGAACCCCAACCTGAAACTTGAACCAAGCAGGTTTATTTGCCGGGCTGTCGCTCACCCAGCCGCGAATCTTGGGGATCATCAATGTCACGCCGGACAGCTTTTCTGACGGTGGTGAAGCTTATGCCCCGGAAGATGCCCTCAAACGAGGCAAGGAAATGCTGGCGGCGGGGGCTGATATCTTGGACGTCGGTGGCGAATCAACGCGCCCCGGGGCAAAACCCATCAGCGCCGATGACGAAATTTCCCGCGTTCTGCCGGTGATCGAGGGATTGGCCGGTATGGGCGCGCTGGTTTCCATCGATACCCGCCGCGCCCCCGTTATGCACTCTGCCATTAAGGCCGGGGCCGTCATCATCAACGATGTGAGCGCGCTTACCGGCGATAAGGACTCCCTGGTCGTAGTTGCGAATAGCGGCCTTCCCGTCATCCTTATGCACATGCAGGGTGACCCGGGTACGATGCAGGACCATCCCCAATACGACGATGCGGCAAAAGACGTTTACCACTACCTGGCGGACAGAATTCAGGCCTGCGAAGCGGCGGGGATCGATCGCGGGCGCATTGCCGTCGATCCCGGTATCGGGTTTGGCAAGACGCTGGCCCACAATTTGGACATTCTTGGCCGCCTCTCTCTTTACAATGATCTCGGTGTCACAGTCATGCTGGGGGCATCGCGGAAAAGTTTTATCGGAAAAATCAGCGCTGGCGATGACCCAAAAGACCGCCTGGGCGGTTCCATTGCCGCTTGCGTAGCCGCTTATCGTCAAGGGGTGCGCCTGTTTCGGGTTCACGATGTCGCCGAAACTCGCCAGGCGCTGGCGGTTTTTCAAGCTATAAACGAAGCCGGCGGTTAGGTGTTTGATAAAAACTGAAATAAAATGTTACGCCCGGAATTAACCGGTTTGTAATAAGACTTGCGCCAGATTATTCCTCGACACGGGGACAGGGCTATTTCATGACAGCAAAATTATTCGG
>JAZFSL010000080.1:0-2983 GCA_036446135.1 Rhodospirillales bacterium
GATAGCCTTTCTGGGCGCAGACCATGGCAAGGCCGATGCCGGTGTTGCCACTGGTGGCTTCGATCGCGGTCTGGCCGGGTTTCAAGGCGCCGGATTTTTCGGCTTCTTCGATCACGCCCAAGGCAAGGCGGTCTTTCACCGAACCCAAGGGGTTGAAGGCTTCAATCTTGACGTAAAGGTTGATGCCTTTCGGGGCCAGTTTGCCGATTTTGACGACCGGCGTATTGCCGACGGTTTCAAGAATGTTTTCGTACTTGCGCCCCATGCTCCGGATCCTCCCGTATAATTAATTGGCGTTAACCACCTTGTCACTAATTTGGCGGGATTCGCAGCAATTTTCAACGTCTATAATTCATTTTCTCAGAAGTGGACTAAAGGAACTCCTTGATCTTTTTGGCCATCTCTTCGGGCGTCGTGTCGTGCCTGAAGGCACGAAGAAATTTCCCCTTGCCATCCATCAGGAGAATGGAGGCGGAATGATACATCAGGTAGTCGTCCTTGGGCCCGCCCTCCGCCTTTTCCTTGCCGTAGCGCACCCGGTAGGAATTTGTGGCGACCTTTACCTGTTCAGGCGTCCCCGTCAGGCCGGTTATGGCAGGGTCAAAATTTTCGACGAATGATTTCAAGACGGCTGGCGTATCGCGTTCGGGATCGATGCTGATGAACAGGGAGCGAATCTTGTCCGCCTTGTCGCCAATCAGGTTCATAGCATCGCTGACGTTCAGCATGGCCGTCGGGCAAACGTCGGGACAAAATGTGTAGCCGAAGAAAACCAGCAGGTGGCGGCCCCGGAAATCGGCTTCGGTGACGGTCTTGCCCAGGTGATTGACGAGGGTAAATGGCCCGCCAATGGCGACCGCCGGCAAGGGGGCGGCTCTTTCAGCGGGGGTCGGGACAAGGTTCCAGGTCCAAATGCCGGCGACACCCATAACCGCAACGAGAACGAAAATGAAAAGAGAGCGGGGCATCGGGGGCCTTTATATCTAATGGTGATGGTGGTTTTTGTCGTCCGTGGCGTCCATGTCGCCGGACTTCATAACCTGAATCATGATGGCAATCTCGCCGGCCTTGTCAAATGTCAGAGTCAGGGAAAACGAGGTTCCTGCCTTCAAAGGGGCCTTCAGGCCCATAAGCATAATGTGGTAGCTACCCGGCTTGAGGATGGCCATGCCGCCCGGCGAAACCTGCATCGCCTTTACCGGGCGCATCCTCATTACGTCTTGATCCATCAGGGTCTGGTGAAGTCCGGCATGACCGGCAACCGGGGTTTTTACGGCCATTAGCCGGTCCGTAGCGGTGCCACCGTTTTTGATCGTCATATAGACAGCCCCGTTACGGACCTTGGCCGGCGTCGAGCGCGCCCAGGGGGAGGAGACGGTCAAATGGCCCGTCTTGAATTCACCGGCGATGGTATCGTTCGCCCAGTGCGCCAGTAGGACAGCCAGAAAAGTCAACAGGATGGCATTTTTTTTCATGGAAGCTGTTAATCCAGGATCTTCTCGACCCGCTCGGCTTCAAGGCGGAAGGCTTCCGGCATGTTGGAGCCTAGTAGCGGTTTCAGGTAATCGACGAAGGCTTGGGTAACGTCGTGGCCGTTGGCGTCGATCATGTCGTCGGCCATGACCTTGGTCTTGCCGGCGACGTCTTCGAGCTTTGAAAGCTGATATTCTGCCTTGTACGTATCGCCTTTGCCGGTGCGGTGAATAGTCACCGTTCCATCACGCTTAACGCCCTTGGTGCCGTCATGGGCGTAGCCAGCCGCGGCAATGCCGACGGCGCGGGCTTCCAGTTGATCGACATCCGATACACAGCCCAAAAAAGAGCGTTGCAGATAGCCGAACGTGTCGCCACGCACCCGTTTTAAGACCGTGCCGTCGCGGATGGCATCACAGAGAAGATCGGCCAGTGCGCCGGTGCCGGAAAGCTGGACGTTGCCGTGGGCGTCTTTTTCGACTTCTTTGGCCAGTTTGGTGACGATGGGCTCGCCGCTTTCGTCGTGGATGCCTTCCGAAACGGCGATGACGCAACGCCCGTATTTATCGTTCGCCGCCTTGACGTCGCCGATGAAGGTGTCCATGGAGAAATGACGTTCCGGCAGATAAATCAAATGCGGGCCGTCGTCATCGTATTTGCGCGCCAGTGCCGATGCCGCCGTCAGAAAACCGGCATGCCTGCCCATGACGACGCCGACATAAACGCCCTTGAGCGCCCGGTTGTCGAGATTGACCCCGGAAAACGCGCTGGCCACGAACTTGGCCGCCGACGGATAGCCCGGCGTGTGGTCGTTGACGGTCAAATCGTTGTCGATTGTTTTCGGAATATGGATGCAGCGCAGCGGGTAATCGGCCTTTTCGGCTTCAATGGCGAGGATACGCAGCGTGTCCGACGAATCATTACCGCCGATGTAGAAAAAGGTGCCGATGTCGTGTGCCTGCAAGACCTTGAAGATGTCCTGGCAGTATTTTTCGCCGGGCTTGTCGCGGGTCGAACCGAGAGCAGAGCAGGGCGTCTTGGCGACATTTTCCAGGTTTTCCACGGTCTCAGCCGTAAGGTTGATGAAATCTTCGTTGACGATACCGGTGACTCCGTGAAAGGCGCCGTAGACGGCCTCTACCTCAGGGAAGTCGCGGGATTTCAGGACCGCGCCAACAAGGGATTGGTTAATAACCGCAGTCGGGCCGCCGCCCTGGGCGATGAGCACTTTTCCTGTGGATTGCGAAAGGGACATTGAAGCCTATCCTTATTGTTAATTAAGAAAAATCTATAATGTCATCAATCATATTAACTGCGCGGCATTCCTGCAAACCCACACTGAAGGTTTCTTGCCCGACACGGGGCGAGAAGGGGGCTTGAAAAAAACGCCGGGAAAGTATACCAACCACAGGCTTTATTGAAGGCCCTCTGCGACCCCATCGTCTAGTCTGGCCTAGGACACCAGGTTTTCATCCTGGCAACACGGGTTCGAATCCCGTTGGGGTCGCCA
>JAZFSL010000081.1:0-4541 GCA_036446135.1 Rhodospirillales bacterium
TACTGCGTCCACGGTCACGAAGTCAGCCAGGGCGCTGCTGAAACATTGCGTCAGGCCGGCGTTGACGCAAGGTTTGTCGACGGTGGTATAGAAGCCTTTGTCGAGGCTGGCGGAGAGGTGGTAGCGAAGTGAGCCCGGATAACGAAATCCGTCTCGGCGCGGACGGCCGCGATTGGCCAAGCTTTCGCGAAGCCCTGGCCGTTTGGACGCGTATATCGTTGCTTAGTTTCGGCGGCCCGGCGGGCCAGATTGCGATCATGCACCGCATTCTGGTTGAAGAAAAACGCTGGCTCGGCGAGGCGCGATTTCTGCACGCGCTGAATTTCTGCATGCTGCTGCCGGGGCCGGAGGCGCAGCAACTGGCCGTCTACATTGGTTGGTTGATGCATCGCACGGCGGGCGGGATTGTTGCCGGCCTGCTGTTCGTATTTCCCGGCCTGCTCGCCATCATGGCCTTGAGTTTAATTTACGCGCTCTATGGCGACGTCAGTTTTGTCGCCGCCATGTTCTTCGGGCTAAAGGCGGCGGTGCTGGCCATCGTGTTGCATGCCGTGGTGCGCATTGGGTCGAAAGCATTACGCAATGCGCCCATGATCGCACTGGCGGCGGCGTCTTTCGTCGCGATCTTCTTTTTCGAAGCACCCTTCCCGGCGATTATTCTCGCCGCTGCCCTTATCGGCTATTTTGGCGGTCGGGCCGGCATGCATGCTTTCCAGGGTGGCGGCGGGCATGGCGCAATGGATGGCGAACAGGTCGCCGACAGCGACACCATTCTGGGTTTGGAAACCCCCGATCATGGTTCTTCCGGTTCGGGGGTGTCGCTCCGGGTTTGTGGAATATTGGCCGTGTTGTGGTTGGGACCGACGGCAACGCTTTTGTGGCTTCTTGGCCCTGAACACGTATTCAGTGATATCGCGGTATTTTTCTCGAAAATGGCGGTGGTGACATTCGGCGGCGCGTATGCCGTGCTCGCCTATGTGGCGCAGGCGGCGGTGGATCAGTTCGGCTGGCTCAAACCCGGCGAGATGCTCGATGGACTGGGTATGGCCGAGACAACGCCCGGACCGTTGATCATGGTCACGCAGTTCGTCGGCTTCATGGGGGCGTTTCGTGATCCGGGGGTGTTGTCTCCGTTGCTTGCCGGGGTGCTGGGCGGGCTGCTGACGACGTGGGTCACTTTTGTGCCCTGTTTTTTATGGATATTTCTCGGCGCGCCCTATATCGAGCGGCTGCGAGACAATCGGGCGCTTTCGGCGGCGCTGGGCACCATCACGGCTGCGGTGGTCGGCGTGATCTTGAACCTCGCCATCTGGTTTGCGCTGCATGTGCTGTTCCGCAAGGTGGGGGTTTTCGAAGGAGCGGGAATGCGCTTTGCCATGCCGGACTTTGCAACCCTCGATGCAGTATCGGCGGTGCTGGCCGCAGTGGCGCTACTGGCGGTGTTCCGGTTCAAGATCGGCATGATGGCGTTGTTAGGCGTGGCGGCGGCTTTGGGGCTGGGGCTGCATGCCTTCGGGATGGTTGCTTATTGATATCCCGGTCCGGTCTTCGCCCGTCCTCGCCTCTTGTCAAACCCCGCCCATATAGCCGGGCAGCCAGTCTTCGTTGGCGCTGCGTAAAGTTTGAAGCGCCGTTTCTTCCGACCCGCCGATCAGGGAAACTCCTTCACCGCCGGTGATGCCGATTTGCATGACAGGCACCCCGGCTTTTTCCGCTGCCGCCAGTAATGCGCCCGCGTCGTTGGTGGTGACGATGTAACGGGCCTGGTCTTCGCCGAACAGCCATGCGTGGGCCGGGCATGTGGTCCCATTGGCACCTTCGGGAACTTGTATGGTGGCGCCGATAGTGCCGGCCAGCGCCATTTCGGCGACGGCGACCAATATCCCGCCGTCCGCAACGTCATGACACGCCGTGACGGCGCCCGATGTGATTTGGCTGCGGACAAAGTCGCCGTTCTTGCGTTCAACCGCAAGGTCAACCGGCGGCGGTGCGCCGTCTTCGCGGCCTTCGATTTCGCGCAGATAAAGCGATTGCCCGAGATGCCCGGCTGTCTCGCCGATCAGCACAATGGTTTCGCTGTCGGCGGTAAAAGATAGGGTGGCGGCATGGGTGTGGTCATCAATCAGCCCGACGCCGCCGATAGCCGGTGTCGGCAGCACGGCGGCGCTTTGGGTTTCGTTATATAAAGACACATTGCCCGACACGACCGGGAAGTCGAGCGCCAGACAGGCATCTTTAATGCCGCCGATGCAGCCGACGAACTGGCCCATGATGTCGGGCTTTTCCGGGTTGCCGAAATTCAGACAGTTGGTGATAGCCAAAGGCGTCGCCCCGGTGGCGGTGATGTTGCGCCAGGCTTCTGCGACGGCCTGTTTGCCGCCTTCGCCCGGGTCGGCCAGACAATATCTTGGCGTGCAGTCCGATGTCATCGCCAGGGCCTTTTTGGTTCCATGTACCCTGACCAGCGCCGCATCGCTGCCGGGGCGTTGAATGGTATCGGCCATGACCATGTGGTCGTATTGTTCCCAGATCCAGCGTTTCGACGCCAGGTCGGGACACGCCAGCAGTTTTTCCAGCGCCGCCATGGGGTCGTTGGGGGCTGGTACGTCGTCGGCAGAAATCGTTTCGTCTTTTGGCGTCGGCACCCACGGGCGCTCGGTTTCGTCGTATTCCGGCGACGCCAGGGCCAGCGGGTCTATGGGCAAATCGGCGACGATCCCGCCTTTGTGGCGCAACACCATGTGGCCGGTATCGGTGAGTTGGCCGACGACGGCGAAATCGAGTCCCCATTTCTCAAAAATCGCCCTCGCCTCATCTTCCGAGCCGGGCTTTAAGACCATCAACATGCGTTCCTGGGATTCCGATAGCATCATTTCGTACGCCGTCATATTGGCTTCCCGCTGTGGCACCTCATCGAGATCCAGTTCCACCCCCATGCCGCCCTTCGACGCCATCTCAAAACCGCTTGATGTCAGTCCGGCCGCGCCCATGTCCTGAATGGCGACGATGCAATCCGTTTTCATCAGCTCAAGGCAGGCTTCGATCAACAACTTTTCCGTGAACGGATCACCGACCTGCACCGTAGGACGCTTGGCTTCGGAATCTTCGGAAAACTCCGTCGAAGCCATGGTCGCGCCATGAATGCCGTCGCGGCCGGTTTTTGAGCCCACATAAACGATCGGGTTGCCGGCGCCGGAGGCGGCTGAATAAAAAATATTATCGGCATCGGCCAGCCCCACGGTCATGGCGTTGACCAGGATGTTGCCGTCATAAGCCTCATGAAACGTGCATTCGCCGCCAACGGTGGGCACGCCGACGCAATTGCCGTAGCCGCCGATGCCCGCCACCACACCCGATACCAGATGCCGGGTTTTTGCATGTTCCGGGCTGCCAAAGCGCAGCGAATTCAGGTTGGCGATGGGGCGAGCGCCCATGGTGAAGACATCGCGCAAAATGCCGCCGACGCCGGTCGCTGCCCCTTGATAGGGCTCGATAAAGCTCGGGTGGTTGTGGCTTTCCATCTTGAAAATGACGGCCTGATTGTCGCCGATATCGATAATGCCGGCGTTCTCGCCCGGCCCGCAGATTACCCACGGGGCCTCTGTCGGCAGCGTCTTCAGCCACTTTTTCGATGACTTATACGAGCAATGCTCCGACCACATGACGGAGAAAATACCAAGCTCGGTGATGTTCGGCGCGCGGCCCAAAATTTCCAGAACCTTGTCGTATTCGGACGGCGAAAGACCATGGCTTTCGACCATTTCCGGCGTGATCGGGGCGGTATCGGGAGAGGCGGCGCTCATGGGGCCTTTTTAGCAGATGGGCGACGCGACGCAATGGCGTAAGGTGGTGGAGTGGTTTTTCGGGAAGGGCGTTCTGAGCATAGCCTTATGAATTGGAGCACCCCCAATTCTTGGATGACGGGCTAACGAAAACCGGGGCTACTTTGCCGGGGCTTGTTTCTTCGATTTATGTTTAGTGGTAGATTTATCTCTCCACTCTCGCTTGGGGCGAGGTGGGCGCCGGGTAGTTTTTTCCGGCTTCCAGGAGGTTTGCGGCAACGACTGCCGGGAACTTTGGGCCGTGCGTTGCGGCCTTGGCGGCGACGAACGGCCATAGGGTTTTCCTCTAGCGCCTATCCCCAGGGCCCGGTTTTATTGCGGCTATCCCCAGGGCCATCAGAATCAGGAATGCGGGATTTGCGGCGGTTGGATTTTGACAGGCCGAGTTTTAACTCGAAGCTTTTCTTGCCGCGATCAAACAGCTCAACGCCCTTTTGCCGCATGGGGATGATTAAGATAACCCCGGCGATAAAACCGCCGATGTGCGCCCACCAGGCGACGCCGCCGCCTGCGCCACCGGCATCCATGACCGCCGACAATACTTGCAGGCCGATCCAGAAACCCAACACCACCCAGGCCGGCAGACTGAGGATGAAATACCCGACCAGCGTCTTGATGCGAGCCTTGGGGTGCAGCATCAGATAGGCGCCGATGACGCCCGATATGGCCCCTGATGCGCCGACCATGGGGACTTGCGAT
>JAZFSL010000082.1:0-2337 GCA_036446135.1 Rhodospirillales bacterium
ACCTTGTCGGAGAAAGTTTCCTTATTAACCGGTTTACGGATGTATCCGTTGGCGCCAAATTCAAAGGACCGTTTTTGGTCGAAATCATAAGTCTTGGCGGAAACGATGATGAATTTGGTTTTCTTGAGGCCTTTATGCTCTCGGACCTGTTTGCATAACTGAAAGCCATCAACCCCCGGCATCATGATGTCGCCGAGGACAACGTCCGGTTTTTTTTTGGCGATGCCGTTAATGATCCCGGTGCTTTTGGTGCTCGAGGTCACGGAAAACCCAGCATCCTTTAACAGCACCGTCATGGTCTCGACGGCAAAGGGATCGTCATCGACGATATAACAACTCGGGTTATTTTTCTTCGCCATAACGGCACCGCCCATGGGAGTGAAAAAACTACCCGCCAGTGCCTTGGCGGGTCAAGAGATTGCTTACCATTTTAAACTGTAAGCACCCAAGTTCCAACCTCTCGTACGTGATTGAATGCAATATTATGCAACGCTTCATCTGTCGACAAAAGAATGAGGCACCTTTACGGAGGGGGATGGACTAAACGGGAAAAACCGGGAGTGTCTTTTCAGAGGGCAAAAAGATAGGGCGCACACCAGGGAGAGCCCCCGGTGCACGCCCCAAGTTTCCCAGGGAGGATTCGGTACGAAATTTACGCATCTAAGAACACCCGCTCGTTGCGCCGCAGGTGTTGCACTTCATGCAGGTGCCGTTACGCACGAGGGTAAAATTTCCACATTCGCCGCAAGAATCGCCTTCGTATCCTCGCATCTTCGCTTCGCGGACATTGTCCATGCGTTGATCCGTGCGGGCCATGACGGTACTGGAAACACCCAAGGCATGCGCCTGTTCGGCGACGGAAACCTGTCGTGCGCCGACGGTCGAACCGGCACCGTCATTGGCCTGGGCCATTGGGACCTCCTGTTCATGTGAAGTTATGTCGACAGCAGCGTTGCCTTGGTCCTTGGCCCCCTTGATGACGAGGAAGTTGCCACGCACATAGCCCTGGCTGGCGACGCTGCGGACGGCTTGCATGGCGGTATCGGCGGTGGCCAGATGCCCTTCGCCGGCGCCGGCGCCGATGCTGTCCGGTTCCAGGTCGCCGGGCTCTACATGGGCCAGATCGTTACGGCCCAGATAGCTGACGGCCAACTCGCGGAAGATGTAATCCAGGATCGACGTCGCCATCTTGATGGTGTCGTTGCCGGTAACAGGTCCGGCGGGTTCGAACCGGGTGAAGGTGAATGATTCGACGTATTCATCCAGCGGTACGCCGTATTGCAGACCAATGGAAATAGCGATGGCAAAATTGTTCATTAGTGAGCGGAAGGCAGCACCTTCCTTGTGCATGTCGATAAAGATTTCCGAAAGCCGCCCGTCTTCGTACTCGCCGGTCCTGAGATAGACCTTGTGGCCACCGACGACGGCCTTCTGGGTATAGCCTTTGCGGCGGTTGGGCGGGCGGTCTCGTTCAGCGGCGATGACACGCTCGATGATCCGTTCGGCGACGATCTCGGCGCGCACCGCAGCCGGAGCCTGGCCCAGATCGACGGCATTTTCATTCAGATCGACATCGTCAAGCAGCGATCCCTGCAAAGGTTGCGACAGCTTCGATCCGTCCCGATAAAGGGCATTCGCCTTCAGCCCCAAGCGCCAGGATGTCATGTAGGCTTCCTTGCATTCCTCGACGGTGGCGTTGTTGGGCATATTGATGGTCTTGGAGATAGCGCCCGAGATAAATGGCTGGCTGGCGGCCATCATGCGGATGTGGCTATCAACGGAAAGGTGGCGTTTGCCGATGCGCCCGCAGGCGTTGGCGCAGTCAAACACGGGTAAGTGTTCGTCTTTTAGGTGCGGTGCCCCTTCCAGGGTCATCGCGCCGCAGACGTAATTGTTGGCCTGATCGATGTCATTCTTGGCGAAGCCCAGCACGTCCAGCATGTCGAACGATGGATCGTCCATAGCATCGGCGTCCAAACCCAGCGTCTGGATGCAAAATTCTTCGCCCAACGCCCACTTGTTGAAGACAAAGCGGATATCGAAGGCCTCGACCAGGGATTGTTCCACCTTGGCGATGGTGTCTTCGGTGAAGTCCAACTCGCGAAGCGCTTCATGGTTGATGCAAGGCGCATCCATCAAGGTGCCATGCCCGACGGCGTAGGAAATAATGTCTTCGATCTGGTCTTCGTTGTAGCCCATACCGGACAAGGCCTTGGGCACCATGCGGTTGATGATCTTGAAATACCCGCCGCCGGCCAGTTTTTTGAACTTGACCAGCGCGAAATCCGGCTCAATCCCGGTGGTGTCGCAATCCATGACAAGGCCGATGGTGCCCGT
>JAZFSL010000083.1:0-9336 GCA_036446135.1 Rhodospirillales bacterium
GCAGGTATTGCGCTGGCTTACCTGTTCTATCTATTGGCGCCCAGCATTCCCGCCATGATTGCCGGGCGCTTCCGGGCGGTGTACCTGTTCTTGCTCAACAAATGGTACTTCGACGAGCTTTATGACCGCCTGTTCGTTAAGCCGGCTTTTTATTTGGGCCGCGAATTCTGGAAAACCGGCGACGGCTCCCTTATTGACGGGGTCGGGCCGGATGGTATTTCCGCCGCCGTCAGGCACCTGGCGAAGCGCGCCGGAGCCCTGCAGACGGGGTATCTCTATCATTATGCATTTGCCATGCTGGCCGGGGTCGTTGTCCTGGTCACCTGGTACTTGTTCACGCATTAGGGCAGGGGCGCATGGACACACTACCCATTCTATCGCTGTTGACCTTCCTGCCGCTGGTCGGTGCGCTGTTCATCCTCTCCATTCGCGGCGATGAGGATGTCGTCGCGCGCAATGCCCGCCATGTTGCGTTGTGGACGTCGCTGATCAACTTCATGCT
This sequence comes from Rhodospirillales bacterium, assembly GCA_036446135.1. GTDB lineage: Bacteria > Pseudomonadota > Alphaproteobacteria > Rhodospirillales > Casp-alpha2 > Casp-alpha2. Next base: position 503 of record JAZFSL010000083.1, read on the forward strand.
GTCGCTGTTTATCTGGGTTCATTTCGATACCAAGACCGCGAACTTCCAGTTCGTCGAATTCGCGCTGTGGATGCCTGATTTTAATATCAGCTACAAAATGGGCGTCGATGGTATTTCCATGTTGTTCGTTTTGCTGACGACGCTGCTGACGCCGCTTTGCGTGCTTGCCAGTTGGCAAAACATCCAAACCAGGGTCAAAGAATACATGATCTCGTTCCTGGTCCTGGAAACCTTCATGATCGGCATGTTCTGTGCGCTCGATCTGGTGGTTTTCTACATTTTCTTCGAAGCCGTGCTGATCCCCATGTTCATCATCATCGGCGTCTGGGGCGGCCCCAGGCGGGTCTATGCATCGTTCAAGCTTTTCCTTTATACCCTGCTCGGCTCGGTGCTGATGCTGCTGGCCATTCTGGCCATGTACGCCGACGCCGGGACGACGGACATTCCCAATTTATTGGTTCACCATTTCCCGCCGGAATTACAAACCTGGCTATGGTTGGCATTCTTCGCCTCGTTTGCCGTCAAGATTCCCATGTGGCCAGTACATACATGGTTGCCCGACGCTCATGTCGAGGCGCCGACGGCGGGTTCCGTGGTACTGGCCGCCGTGTTGCTGAAATTCGGCGGCTATGGATTCCTGCGCTTTTCCCTGCCCATGTTCCCCGACGCTTCCGTCATGTTCACGCCGCTGATCTTCACGCTTTCGATCATCGCCGTCATCTATACCTCGCTCGTCGCCCTGGCCCAGGAAGATATGAAAAAACTCATCGCCTATTCCTCCGTCGCGCACATGGGGTTCGTAACCATCGGCGCTTTCACGATGACGGAGCAAGGCGTTGAAGGGGCGATTTATCAGATGCTCAGCCACGGGATTATATCGGCGGCGCTGTTCCTTATCGTCGGCGTCGTCTACGACCGCATTCATTCGCGCGAAATTATCGCCTACGGTGGATTGGTCCACCAGATGCCAAAATATTCACTAATTTTCATGCTCTTCATGCTGGCCTCCGTCGGGCTGCCGGGGACGGCGGGCTTTATCGGCGAATTCCTCATTCTGGTCGGTGCCTTCAAGGTTAACCCGTGGGTCGCGGCGCTGGCGGCGACGGGCCTGATTTTGGGTGCGGCTTATATGCTGTACCTCTACCGCCGGGTGATTTTCGGCACCATGACCAAGGAAAACCTTGCCGCTATCGGCGACTTGAATATGCGCGAAATCGCCATCTTCGCGCCGTTGGTCATTTTGGTCATCTGGATGGGTATTTACCCGGGCCCGTTCCTGGACATCATGCATGTATCCGTCGAAAACCTGTTGACGAATATTAACACCGCCCTCGATGCGGGCGCCCCCGGAACCGCCATCGCTACGGCGGTGGGTAAATAGGAAAGGGCAGGGGTATTATGGCTGACATTCCAAATATCGTTCCCGCCCTGCCGGAACTGTTTCTCGGCCTCTCCATCATGGCGTTGCTGATGTTCGGTGTTTTCAATAAAACCGGAACGGCGGCGCTGGATGCCAAGACCGCGCGGCTGGTTTCCTTCCTCAGCATCATCACCTTGTTGCTGGCGGTGTTGCTGGCTTCGGCCCTGTCCGGTCCGCGCTTGCTGACGTTTGAAAACATGTTCATCAGCGATACCTTCGCCGTCTATTGCAAGGTGCTGGTGCTGGTCGGTTCCGCCTTCGCCATCGTTTTGTCTCAAGGATTTATCGAGCGTCACAACATGGCCCGCTTCGAATACCCGATCCTGATCGTGTTTGCAACGCTGGGCATGATGCTGATGATATCCGCCAATGATTTAATTGCGCTGTATATCGGGCTTGAGATGCAGTCATTGTCGCTTTATGTCATCGCCGCCTATCAGCGCGACGATACCCGCTCGACGGAAGCGGGCCTGAAATATTTTGTTCTGGGCGCGGTGGCGTCTGGCATGCTGTTATACGGCAGTTCGCTGATTTACGGCTTCACCGGAACGACAAATTTCGACGTGCTGGCGGGGCATTTCCACGCGCTCCACGGTGACGTCAACATCGGCGTTATTTTCGGCATCGTTTTCATCCTGGCCGGACTGGCCTTTAAGGTTTCCGCCGTGCCGTTTCATATGTGGACGCCAGACGTTTACGAAGGCGCGCCGACGCCGGTCACCGCCTTTTTCGCCGTCGCGCCGAAGATCGCCGCCTTGGCGCTGTTTATCCGCGTCATGATCGGCCCCTTCGGGGATTTGGTCGCAGACTGGCAGCAGATCGTCGTCTTCATATCCATCGCGTCGATGATCTTGGGCGCATTCGCCGCCATCAACCAGCGCAACATCAAACGAATGATGGCCTACAGTTCCATCGGCCACGTCGGTTACGCCCTGATCGGTCTCGCCACCGGCACCGAAGCCGGCATCAAGGGCATGCTGATTTACCTGGCCATTTATCTGGTGATGAATGTCGGCGCCTTCGCCTGCATTCTTTGCATGCGTCGCGGCGATACCATGGTCGAGAACATTTCCGATCTTGCCGGTCTCGGCAAAACCCACCCCATGATGGCCTTGGGCATTGGGATTTTCATGTTTTCCATGGCCGGCATTCCACCGCTGGCGGGCTTCTTCGGCAAGCTTTACATCTTTATGGCGGCGATTAATTCAGGCCTCTATACGCTCGCCATCATTGGCGTTCTGGCCAGCGTCGTCGGCGCGTTTTACTACATCCGCATCGTGCAAGTGGTGTATTTCGAAGAACCCGACGAAGTCCTCAATAAACCCATCAGCCTCGACCTTGCCTTGGTCATAACCGCGACCGGCCTGGCCGTCACCTTCTTCTTCGTCTATCCCCAGCCGGTCCTTGAAGCCGCTGCCAACGCCGCCAAATCGCTGTTTGCTGGATGATGGAGGCGGCGCCCAAACTTCCTGCCGCCTACAACCTTGTGGCGCTGGAATCCATCGACAGCACCAATGCCGAAGCCAAGCGGATGGCCGCCCAGGGACCGGAAAAAGCCCCGGACGGCACCGTCATCTGGGCCAGGGAACAAACCGCCGGGCGGGGGCGGCGGGGCCGCGAATGGTCAAGCCCACCGGGAAATCTGTATTTCTCTTTGATTTTACGCCCCGACGTCACCATTCAGAAGGCCGCCGAATTCAGCTTCATCGCCGCCCTGTCGTTGTTTGATTCGCTCGGCACCGTCGGCGAGCCGGGCCATCAGGTGGCTTTAAAATGGCCCAACGACATCCTGCTCAATGACCGCAAAGTCGCCGGAATCCTGCTCGAAACGGAAACCGGCGCCGGCGCCGTGCCTGAGTGGATCGTGCTCGGGGTCGGCATCAATATCGGCGTTTTTCCCGCCGATACGGAATTTCCGGCAACATCGTTCAGGGCTGAGGCTTGGGGTGCGGCGGAAGCGGAAACCCTGGTTGCTTTTTGTCGGCATTTTCTCTTGTGGAGCGACAAGTGGCTGGATGAAGGCTTCGAGCCGGTGCGCAAGACCTGGTTGTGGCGATGCTACGGCAAGGACAAGGAGATTGAGGTCGAGCTTGAAAACGAGACCATCACCGGCATTTTCACCGATTTGGACGAAGACGGCGCTTTATTGCTGGAAACCGCCGACGGAGTCCGTAGGATCACCGCTGGCGACGTTTTCTTTCCAAAAGCATAGAGCGCCAAATCATGCTGCTGGCTATTGATTCCGGAAACACCAATATCGTTTTTGCCGTCTTTGACGACGAAGGCGGGCTTAAGGGCGAATGGCGTTCATCGTCGGACACGGAGCGCACGGCGGACGAATTCGGCGTCTGGCTTAGGCAGCTCATGGCAACCGCCAAGCTAACGCCTGAAGATATTTCCGCCGCCATCATCGCCACGGTCGTTCCGGCAACGCTTTTTTCCCTGAAATCACTGTGCCGGGATTATTTCGGCTGTCAGCCGCTCATCGTCGGCGAAGACGGCGTCGAGCTCGGCCTCAAGGTGCTGATCAAGCGGCCCGACGATGTCGGCGCCGACAGGCTGGTCAACGCCGTCGCCGCCCATGAACGCTATAAAGGGCCGCTGATCATCATCGATTTCGGCACCGCGACGACGTTTGATATCATCAATGCCGACGGCGACTATATCGGCGGCGTCATCGCGCCTGGGATCAACCTGTCGCTGGAAGCCCTTCACATGGCCGCCGCCCAGTTGCCCCGCGTCGCCGTACAGCGCACCGAAAAAGTCACCGGCCAAAACACGGTGGAAGCCATGCAGTCCGGCATCTATTGGGGTTATCTCAGCCTGATCGAGGGCCTGGTATCGCGTCTGCGCCAAGAACACACCAAGCAACAGGGGCCTGTTATGGACGTCATCGCCACCGGCGGCCTGGCGCCTTTGTTCACCGAAGCCGCCGAATGCATCAAACAGGCCGACCCGGATTTGACCTTGCGCGGGCTTCTCGCCATTCACCGCCGTAATTCATGAGCAAAAACGAAACCGGCAATCTGGTTTTCCTGCCGCTGGGTGGCGCCGGCGAGATCGGTATGAACCTCAACCTCTACGGTCTCGGCCCCAAAGGCGCCGAGACCTGGGTCATGATTGATCTCGGCGTTACCTTCGGCAACGGCAGCCTGCCCGGTATCGACGTCATTATGCCCGATCCGGCATTTATAGAAGAACACCGCGATCAACTGGCGGGCCTGGTGCTGACCCATGCCCATGAAGATCACTTGGGCGCCGTGCCGTATCTGTGGGAACGCCTTGGGTGCCCGATCTATGCGACGCCGTTCACCATTTCGATCCTCAAACGCAAACTGTCGGAAACCGATTTCGCAGACCAGGTCGAAATCATCGAGGTGCCGCTTGGCGGACGCTTCCCGGTCGGGCCGTTCGATATGGAACTGATCACGCTGACCCATTCCATCCCCGAGCCCAACGCCATCGCCATCCGCACGGAGCAAGGCACCATCCTGCACACCGGCGACTGGAAATTTGACCCCGACCCGGTCATCGGCGACAAGGCGGATATGGAAGCATTGCAACGCCTGGGCGACGAAGGGGTGCTGGCGCTGGTCTGTGATTCGACCAACGTCTTTAACCCTGGTTCCACCGGCTCTGAAGCGGATTTGCTGAGCAGCCTGACGAAAGTCATCGGTGAATGCCAAGGCCGTGTCGCCGTTGCCTGTTTTGCCAGCAACGTAGCACGCCTTGACACCATCGCCACCGCCGCCAAGGCCAACAATCGCGATGTCGTGCTGGCGGGGCGGTCGTTGTGGCGCATGAATGACGCGGCACGGGAAAACGGTTATTTGGAAAACGTCGCCGCCTTCGTCGCCGAAGAGGACGCCGGTCATTTGCCCGACGACAAAGCGCTCATCATCTGCACCGGCAGCCAGGGCGAACCGCGCGCGGCGCTGTGGCGGATTGCCAACGACGATCACCCCAACGTGACCCTGAAATCCGGCGATACGGTAATTTTTTCAGCCCGCATCATTCCCGGCAACGAGACCGATATCGGCAAACTGCACAATCAATTGGCCAGGAAAGGCATCGAGGTCATCACTGACGGCGATAAATTCATCCATGTCTCAGGTCATCCGGGGCGCGACGAACTGGCTCATATGTACCAGTTGGTGCGGCCTAAACTGGCGGTGCCGGTGCACGGCGAAACCCGGCATCTTCACGAACACGCCAAACTGGCGCTGACCTGCCAGGTGCCGAACGCCATTGCCGCCGAGAACGGCCAGATGATCCGCTTAAGCCCCGGCAAGCCCGCGATTATCGACAGCGTCGCGTCGGGACGTCTGGCCGTCGACGGCAACCGCCTGGTCTCCATATCCGGCGAGATCGTGCGCGGCCGCAACCGGGTCGCTTTTAACGGCACCGCCACCGTCAGCATCGTTTTAAACGCCGACGGGGATTTGGCGGCCGAACCACAAATCAGCACCTTAGGGCTGCTCGAAATGGGGGAAGATGACTTGATCGAGGATGCTTGTGCCGCCGCCCTGGGCGCCATCGAGGATCTGCCCGGCAAAAAACGGCGCAACGATGGCGAAGCTTCGGAAGCCGTGCGCATTGCAGTCCGGCGCAGTTTCCGCAAAAATCTCGACAAGAGCCCCATTACCATCGTGCATCTGGTACGAATTTAACGGGAAGTGAAACTATGATCGGCAAGCTCAACCATGTCGCCATCGCCGTGCCGGACCTGGCGGCATCGGCGGGAATTTACGAAAATACATTGGGCGCCAAGGTGTCGGCTCCTGAAGCTATGCCCGAACACGGTGTCAGCGTTGTCTTCGTCGATCTCGGCAATACCAAGATCGAACTGCTTGAACCATTAGGCGACAATTCTCCCATCGCCAAATTTCTAAAAAGCAATCCTAGCGGGGGCATGCATCACATTTGTTTTGAGGTTGATGACATCCTTGCAGCTGCCGACAAACTGAAAGCCGACGGCGCCAGGGTGTTGGGCGACGGCGAGCCCAAAAAGGGCGCGCACGGCAAGCCGGTGTTGTTTTTACATCCCAAGGATTTTTCCGGCACCCTGATCGAACTGGAAGAAGCGTAAACGACGATGGGTTTCTGGACCGGCATGGCCGTTTATTTCATTATCTGGTGGCTTGTCATCTTCATGGTGCTGCCGTGGGGGGTTAGGCGCATCGACCCCGACGATTTGATCGAAGGCGAAGACCCCGGCGCGCCTGCGAAGCCACGGATGGTGTTGAAGCTGGCGGCGACGACAGGAATTTCCGGCATCGTCTTTGCGTTGGTTTACCTGATCATCCAGTCCGACGTGATTTCGTTCAGGGTGTAGACGATGTCCTGGTATTGCGACGCCGCCAAAGGAAACCCCATCCATGAGACCTATCACGACCGGGAATACGGCTTTCCCCTGATCGGCAAGGATAGCAAAGACGACGAACGCTATTTGTTCGAATTGCAATCTCTGGAGCTGTTTCAGGCCGGGCTGTCTTGGGAACTCATCCTCAAGAAGCGCCCAACCACGGTCAAAGCCTTCGACAATTTCAGTGTTGATATCGTCGCCGCCTACAAAGCCAGGGATGTTAAACGGCTGCTCAACGATGCCGGCATCATCCGCAACAAACTTAAAGTCGCTTCCATCATCGAGAACGCCAAGCGGATACAAGGCTTGCGTGACAGCCATGGTGGTTTTTCCCAATGGATTGCCTCACATCATCCCTTGAACCGCGACGAATGGACGAAATTATTCCGCCAGACGTTCAAATTCATGGGTGACGAAATCGTCAACGAATTTTTGATGTGCATCGGCTATCTGCCCGGCGCCCATCACGAAGACTGCCAAGCCTATAATCGTATCGCCAAAAAGAACCCACCCTGGATGCAGGTCGATGCGAAGATTTACAGGAAAAAGTGAGCGGCTGGAAAAAAGCCAAAAAAAAAGCAAGACCGCGAACGATCCCGCCTCTCCCAGTTTAAAAGCGGGTTTTTAAATAAACCCTTATTATTGTTTCTATCCTCCCAATTCCCGGGCTATCCCCGACGTTTTTTAAATACCGAGTGGGTATTTATGAATACGGACCCTATTGGTTTTTTTGCCCCCCGTCATCAAGAAACTTGTCCCAACACACGATAGTGAACTTGCCCGTTTTCCGCCCCCGTTATTGAAGCGGACGCGCCAAACGCATACAGTCGGCGGGACCTGTTACTCCTGTAATCCAGAGGCCCCCAGAATGCGCCGATCTCGTTATTTCCTGCCGACCCTTAAAGAAAACCCCGCCGAGGCCCAGATCGTTTCGCACCGGCTGATGCTGCGCGCCGGCATGGTGCGCCAATCTTCCGCCGGCATTTATTCGTGGCTGCCGATGGGCTTTAAGGTGCTGAAAAAGATTGAACAAATCGTCCGCAAAGAGCAGGACGCCATCGGCGCCCAAGAAATGCTGATGCCGACCATCCAGCCCGCCGACCTGTGGCGGGAAAGCGGGCGCTATGAGGCCTATGGGCCGGAAATGCTGCGCATCACCGACCGCCACGACCGCGACATGCTGTATGGCCCCACCAACGAGGAACAGATCACCGAAATTTTCCGGGATTCGGTAAAAAGCTACCGCGATCTGCCGAAAAACCTCTACCACATCCAGTGGAAGTTCCGCGACGAAGTCCGGCCCCGGTTCGGCGTCATGCGGGGCCGCGAGTTCCTGATGAAGGACGCCTATTCCTTCGATCTCGATTTCGACGCCGCCAAACAGACCTACAACCGGCAATTTATCGCCTATCTCAAGACCTATGCACGCATGGGGCTGAAAGCCATTCCCATGAAGGCCGCCAGCGGCCCTATCGGCGGCGACATGAGCCACGAATTTCTTATCCTTGCCGATACCGGGGAAAGTGAAATTGCCTGTCACAAGGATTTTCTCGATAACAATTGGCTGGAAAACAGTGATTCCGTAGACGATCTTCAATCCGTGGTTAATGCCTTCACCGAAAAATACGCCGCCACCGATGATGAACGCGACGCCAACGCCGAAAAAGCGCTGGGCGACGACCTGATCACGGCGCGCGGCATCGAGGTCGGGCATATCTTTTATTTCGGCAAAAAATATTCCGAAGCCATGAACGCCATCGTCACCGGGCCGGACGGCAACGACGTTACCGTCGAAATGGGCTCCTACGGGATTGGGATTTCAAGGCTGGTCGGCGGCATCATCGAAGCCAGCCATGATGACAACGGCATCATCTGGCCGGAAACGGTGGCGCCGTTCAAGGTCGGCCTGATCAACCTGAAAACCGACGATGACGCCTGTGATGCGGCGGCAGAAGATTTCTACCAGAAACTTCAAGCCGCAAACGTCGAGGTATTGATGGACGACCGCGAAGGCCGCGCCGGGGCCAAATTCGCCGACATGGATTTGAT
>JAZFSL010000084.1:0-7098 GCA_036446135.1 Rhodospirillales bacterium
TAAGACCCAGGTCCTTAAACCTTTTATTGAATTTGGCCAATTGCCCGCCGCTGTCGAGAAGACGGTGAACGCCGGTCCATGCGGGATGGGTTTTGGGGTCAACATCCAGTTTCATGACATCGCCGGCTGTGCCCCATGTTGAACGAGTCGTGTAGGTGCTGCCGTCGGTCAACTGGACGGTAATCTCATGGTAATCGGGGTGGATGTCTTTTTTCATCGCTCTTCTTCATCTGTGACGGCGCCTTATATACGGGAAGCCCCAAGGGTATACAAGCCGTATTCAAGGGGATTTAGAAAGGTTTTTTACCTTCATAGGTGGGCTCAAGGGAATGCAAGGCCCTAATTCCGAGAATAATGACAACACCCATTATCAGGACACCCGCAAAATAGGGCCAATCCCGGCCCATGGCGCCGAACAGAAATCCTGCCCAGGCGGGGCCGGTAAAGCGCGCCATTGTTGATGCTGAGCGGGCAACCCCCATGATGCCGCCTTGTTCGTCGTCGCCGACTTGGAGGGAGATCAAGCTGTTCAGTGCTGGGGATATGATGGAGAATCCATACCCGGCGATAATCATCGCCACCACCAGAACTGGCACACTGGAACTGAAGGGAATCAACAACATCCCAATCGCCAGGGCCGACGCCCCTTGAATGATCAGTCTTGCTTCACCGAAGCGTTTGGCCAAACGACCGACAAGCCCGCCCTGAATAAGGGCACTCATCAATCCGACCGTGGCAAACAGATAGCCGTTTTGTTCCGGCCCCCATCCGAATTGGCGCCTCGACCACATGGCGAAAGTGGATTCCAGTCCGGCAAAAACAAAGGTGGCGAGGAATGTTAACGCGATCAACAACCCGACATTGGGGCGTTTGACGGCCTCGGCGAACATTTCAAATCGCCTTTTCGGGGGTACTTTCGACAGTCTATTACGAATTTCCTCAGACAGAGATTCCTTCAGTATCACCACCGCAAAACCCAGGGCGACAAATGAAAGACCGGCAGCGGCGAAGGCGGGGCTTTGGAAATCGGCATTGACCGGATCGGAACCGGCGAGAATTCCGCCGATAGCCGGTCCAGCGATAAACCCCAGTCCAAAAGCGGCTCCAATCATTCCCATACCCTTGGCGCGGTTTTGCCGGGTGGTGATATCGGCAACATATGCGAATGCGGCGGATATGTTGCCGGCCATGAAGCCACCGGCTGCCCGGGCCATAAACAACATCCAAAGGCTTTCCGAAAATCCCAACCATACGTAGGAAAGCACCGCACCGGCCAGGCTGACCAACAGCACTGGGCGCCGACCAATACGGTCACTGAGACGCCCCCAAAACGGCGCCGCCAGGAATTGGGTGAACGAATAGGTCGCCATTATCAGCCCGACCATAAAGGGCGTTGCGTGATAATGTTCGGCATAGAACGGCAGCAACGGAATGATGATGCCGAAACCGATCAAATCAATGAGAACGATGAAAAACAGGATCACCATAACCGGCGGAACTTTCCTTATGACTGTATCTTGGTATAGGGGAATGGGTTAGCGCTGGGTTAATTTCAACTCAATTCGTCGGTTGCGCCGTTTTCCGATTTCATCGGAGCGGTCGTCGAGGGGCTGAAATTCGCCGAACCCTGTGGCGGCCAGCCGGTTTGGTGGCAGGCCTTCCCCGATCAGTTGCTGAACGACCGAGATGGCTCGGGCAGAGGATAGTTCCCAATTTGACGGGAAGCGGACGGTCTTGATGGGGTCCTTGTCCGTGTGGCCATCGACGCGCAGGACCCAATCGATATCGCTGGGGATTTCGCCGGCAATCTGCTTGAGGGTATGGGCCAGCTTGGATAATTGTTTTTGACCGGCAACGCCTAGAACGGCCGAGCCTTTGGTGAAAAGCACTTCGGATTGAAAAACAAAGCGGTCGCCGACAATCCGAACTTCCTGTTGTTTGCCCAGCAGGTCGCGAAGCCTTCCGAAAAATTCCGAACGGTAGCGGCCTAATTGATGAACCTTGTTGGCCAAGGCCGCGTTTAGCCGCGAGCCGAGAGAGGTGATCTGGAGCTTTTGGTCAATGGCCAGTTTTTCCGATATTTCCAGCGCCTTCGAAATTTTCGCCAAGGTCTCCCGAAGGGCGCCCATCTGCTGGTTCAGAAGCGCCACCTGGGCGCGGGCGCTTTTGGAAATATCTTTTTCGGCCAATAGCTTTTTGCCGGACTGATCCAATTTGCTGGCCAACTCTGCGACCTTGGTCTGCAATTCTTCCCTGAGCGCCCGCAGCGCCGCAATATCTTTCGCCAGGCCAGAAATCTCTTCCAACTGGGTGGAAATTTTTGATTTGTCCGTTTCGACGATTTGCAGGGTTTCGGCCAGCCTCTTCTCCGTTTCCTCGGTACGCTGACGCAAGGTGGAAATGGTTGTTTTTAAATCATCGCGCAGCGCCACGGAAATTTGCAGTTCCTCCGACAATTGCTGGACGTTCTTGCTTAGATCCTTGTTGGCCTTGCGCTCGAGCGACAGAAGTTCGGCCAACTCGCTGACCTGATTTTGTAGCCGGGACAGAGCCTGATCACGGCCCGATAGTGCTTGGCCTAAGAAAAATTGCGCCAGCACAAAAATCATCAGCAGGAACATGACGACCATCAGCAAGGTCGCCAGGGCATCGACGAAACCGGGCCAGATGTTTGTCGGACGTTGGCGGCGGGAGAGGGCGGCCATGATTCGGAGCCCCTGTTTTATTCGTTGCCTGAGGCGGCGATGGTGCGGGCGAGTAATTTGATCTCGCTGCGAAGCTGCTGGATTAATTCATTCCGCCCGGCGTTTAATTCTTCCGTCAAGCGGGTCAGATAAAGGTCCAGGTTGCGTATATGGTTGCGTGTTGCTTCATCCACCCCCCCCGTTTCCGACCCGGCGGCGAGCTTCGCCAGGATGGGTTTCATTTCCATCTGCGATTCCGCCAGTCCCTTCATCAGGGTCTGTTCGGTGCGCATGTGGTCGGTCAACAACTCCAGTTTCTCGCCCAGTGTCATAATACTGTTGTTGACAGAAACCCGGCTTTCTTCTCCCCTGGCGATGGTTTTTTGCAGGTTTTCGAGGCTTTCCGCCGTCTGCTCCAGAAGGGCCTGGACATAAGCAGGGATGGATTGATCGGTTTCCGCCAGTGATGCACCCGTCGCCAGTCGGGTAACGGTGGAGAGCCATTCCTCCAGGTCGTTGTAAAACCGGTTCTGTGCCTGGTTGGCTTGTAAATCCAGAAAACCAAGGACCAGGGAACCGGCCAACCCGAACAGGGATGAGGAAAATGCCGTTCCCATGCCGGCCATGGGTGCTTGTAACCCCTTCTTTAATTCGCTGAATACGGCGGCGCTGTTGCCGCCGTCAATGCTTAAGCCCCCGATAACCTGGCTGATGGAGGATACGGTTTCCAGCAGTCCCCAGAACGTGCCTAGAAGGCCTAAGAAAATCAGCAAACCGATGGTGTAGCGTGAAAGGTCACGAGATTCGTCAAGCCGCGAAACAATGCCGTCGAGCAGGGAACGCATGCCCAGCGTTGACAGGCTGAGCCGGTCCCGGTCCCGGTGCTCGCCCATCATGGTGGCCATCGGCGCCAGCAACTTGGGTGATTGGGCCTCGGATACGGGAATCGAATCGGTGCGAAAATTTTCAATCCAAGAAACTTCCGGGTACAGCATCAACACTTGGCGGAAATTATAGATGATGCCGAGAAGCAGCACCCCGACGATCAGACCGTTAAGGGGGGCGTTGGCCAGGAAGGCATCTCTGAGCGTAAGGAATAAAAATCCAGACAGGCCAATGACCGTGACAACAAAGGCAACCATCCGGATAAGATATTTACGTGGCCGTGTCATGGGTGGGGCTTCGGCGATCATCTTTCGGTGATGTTCACATCGACCCTGTTGACAGGATCCTCCGTCGTTTTACTGCCCAAGGCACGGACATCAATGCGGGTGCTGCGTACGCCGGTTTCAATCAGGAACGAGCGGACGGATAGCGCACGCGACAGGGACATGCGCCGGGCTTTGCTCGGGGAAAGATCTTTTCCTCCGGCGTAAGCCAGCAGTTGCAGTCGGAGATTGTCTTTGCCCTTGAGCTTCTTGGCCAACCCCAACAAGTCGAATTTGGCTTTGTCGGGCAGCTTGGAGACCTTAGTGCCGAAAACGATCTGAAGTGCCCGGCCCTTTTTAAGCGTATCCTTTGCCGATGCTAATGATGCTTGCTGTTTTTTCGCAGGGGCCGGTTTCGGAGCAGAAACAGAGACAGTTTTATCCTTGGCTGGGGCCGCCGCTTTCGGCGGGGCGGGCTTCGCAACTGGAGCCGGGGCCGGAGGCGCCGGTGGTGCCGCTTTGGCCATTTTCCCAGGAGCTTTTTTCGCGGGAGCTTTTGACGCCATCTTCGCCTTCTCTGGGGCTTTGGCTGGTTTTGGCGGTTCTTTCGGCGCCGGGGGAGCCGGTGGCGCAGAGGCGGTCAATGGAGCCGGCGCCTTGCTAGCTGGAAGCGCCGGCTTGGCGGGCGTGGGCGGTTTAGGTTTCGCCGCAGGCATTTTTTTTCTGGCAACGCGCTTGGCCGGTTTTTTAGACTTTGTCCCAAGCGGCCTTAATTTGATCCTGCGGGTTTCTTCGGGGGCTGCGATATGAAGGCGTGATCGGGGAGGGGTGGCGCTTGGCAGGAGGAGACCTGAGCGTAGGATTCTGAAACTGGGCGGGGTCCCATACGTCAGTCCAGGTGATGGAACGGACCCTGCTTGATCAATGACGCTGAGATCGACATCCACGTTGTTGGTGCTTAGATCAACGTTTTGCGCTTCGGAGGTGGCAACGCCAAAAGTCCAGGGAAAGGCTGCTACAATGACCGAGAGAAAAAAACGGCGCATCGGAACCTGATACATAGTAGCCAGGGTATTCATGGTTTGGGAGTATCCCATCAATGCTGACGCCTTTTTGTCGGGCCGCCAGCCAATTCCCTCATATCTCTTGGCCTAACCATAGCCAAGGAAAAGCCCACAAACAACTGGTTTGCAAGGTAATAAAGAATGAATAGGTGGTGAAGAGAGAGGGCGGTTATTTTTCAGCCTGGGAAAGGATTTCCAGGAGTTTAACCTGCAGCAGGTCGTTGGCGGCGACAATTTCGCCGCTTTCCATCATGTCGTTTCCACCCTTCAGGTCCGTAACATAGCCGCCGGCTTCACGTACCAGGATAATCCCGGCGGCCATATCCCAGACTTCCAGGCCAGATTCCCAGAAACCTTCGTAGCGCCCGGCGGCGACATAGGCGAGATCAAGGGCGGCGGAACCAAAACGCCGCACCCCCGACGATATGCCCATAACAGCGCCCAGTTGCTTCAAAAAACGCTCGTGGTCGGATTGCGGCCCGCGACCGGCAAAAGGGATGCCGGTGCAAAATAGCGATTCGGTCAATTCATGGCGCCCCGAAACCCTGATCCGGTGGTTATTGAGGTGGGCGCCCTGGCCTTTTTCGGCGGTGAACATCTGATCGGTCAGGGGTTCGTAAACGACCCCAGCGGCGGGTTCGCCGTCCCGCTCTAAGGCAATTGATATCGAGAAGTGAGGAAGCCCGTGGAGAAAGTTGGTGGTGCCGTCCAGGGGATCTACAATCCAGCGGTTTGAGGTGTCCTGGCCTTTGATCTCGCCACCTTCTTCAAGCAGAAAACCAAAGTTCGGGCGAGCTTTCGACAACTCGTAAACGATGATTTTCTCAGCCTTTTTATCGGCAATGCTGACGAAATCCGCGGTCCCTTTTTTTGAAACCTGAAGGTGTTCGATTTCACCGAAATCACGGACCAGGCCCCGCGCGGCCTTTTGCGCGGCGGTCGTCATGACGTTCAAAATTGCCGAGCGCTGTACCATTAGAAAACCTTTGAAGGAAGGGGAGTTAGTCCTTCGCTCGCTCCACGTAGGAGCCATCGGCAGTGTTGACGACGATGCGGGTACCGGCCTCAATATGGGGTGGCACCATGCATTTGACGCCGTTTTCAAGCAGCGCCGGTTTGTAAGACGAAGACGCCGTCTGTCCCTTAACCACGGCATCGGCCTCGCTGACGGCAAGGGCCACGGTATCTGGAAGCTGAACCCCGATAGGGTCGTCTTCGTAGCTTTCGATGATGACGGTCATGTTGTCTTGCAGGAACGGTAGTTGATCTTCGCCGACCATATCCTGGCTGATAGCGATCTGATCGAAGGTTTCTGCGTCCATGAAGTTGAGCATGTCGCCTTCGGCGTACAGGAACTGAAAATTCTTTTGACTGAGGTGCGCGCGTTCCACCGTTTCCGACGAGCGAAAGCGCTCGTTAAGTTTAGTTCCGTTGCGGATATCCTTGAGCTCCACCTGCAAATAGGCGCCACCTTTGCCAGGTTGGGTGTGCGTGGTTTTGACTGCCCGCCACAGATTGTCCTGATGCTCGATGACCATACCGGGGCGGATGGCGTTGCCGTTAATTTTCATGATCCCTGACCGTATATTGAGGCTGAGGCGCGGAAGCTAACAGGTCGCCTGTGGCAAGGCAATGGTGGCTTCTAAGAGGAACCGGAAATGATCGCGTTGAAGATTTCGATGGCCTTGCCTGGGCCGTCCGGGTGATCCCATACGGCGGAGACCACGGCCAGAAAATCGGCCCCCGCGCGAACCAGCGGGGCGCAGTTATCCGGGGTGATGCCCCCGATGGCGACGACCGGAACAACCATGATGCCTGACCACCATTCCAGAATTTCGACAGGGGCGCGGGTACTCGCCTGTTTGGTTTCGGTGGCAAAGAAAGCCCCGAAAGCAACGTAATCGGCGCCCCGTTCGGCGGCTTCCATACCCAGATGGCGGGAATCATGACAGGTTACGCCGACAGTCCCGTTTTCACCGACAGCCTTGCGGGCGTCTGCGTAGGTCGCGTCTTTTTGGCCAATATGCACACCATCGCAGCCCGTTTGGCGGGCAAGGTCCGGGCGGTCATTCAAAATCAGCGGCACACCGCGTTCCCGGCATAGGGGGAGCAGGGCTTCCACGGCCTGACAGATGTCATCATCTTGTGCATCTTTTAGGCGCAATTGCAGACAGGCGACATCGCCGCCGTCCAGGGCTTGGG
>JAZFSL010000085.1:0-12808 GCA_036446135.1 Rhodospirillales bacterium
CCCTTCGCCCGCGGGTGATTTATACCCGGACCAAGGTCCAGAACGACGTTAAGAGAATTCTCGGCATTTACCGTGGAAGCGGCTATTTTGCCGCCACGGTGGAACCAAAAGTCATTCAGCTTGAGCAGAACAGGATCGATCTGGTTTTTGAAGTCAACGAAGGCGAGCCGACGGCAATCAATTCCATCCGCTTCGTCGGCAACAAGAAATTCTCTGACGGTCGGTTGCGTAGCGTCATTCAGACAAGAGAGACAACCTGGTGGCGCTTTCTTTCCAGCGACGACACATTCGACCCCGACCGGCTGACCTTCGATAGGGAATTGCTGCGCAGATTTTATCTGAGCGACGGGTTTGCGGATTTCAGAGTTACTTCCGCCGTCGCCGAATTAACACCGGACCGCAAGGATTTCTTCCTCACCTTTACCGTCGATGAAGGCGCCCGATACAAATTCGGCAAGATTGATATTGAGGCCCGTTTAAGGAACCTGAAGGCGGAAGATGTTTCCGATGCACTCGAAATCGAAGAAGACGACTGGTACGATGTCGGTGAAGTCAACAAGGCCATTATCGCGCTGACGGACAGGGTCAGCGAACTGGGCTATGCCTTCCTCGATGTCCGGCCCCGCATTAACCGCAACCGCGAAAAGCAAACCATCGACATTGCCTTTGAAATCAATGAAGGCCCCCGGGTGTTCGTTGAACGCATTGTTATCGCCGGCAATGTACGAACCCAGGACAAAGTCATTCGCCGCGAATTCCGGCTTGTCGAAGGGGACGCCTTTAATTCGTCGAAGTTACGGCGTTCGCGCCAGCGCATCCAGAATCTTGGCTTTTTTGAAAGCGTCAACGTAGAGCGTCTGCCGGGAAGTGCGCCTGACAAAACCATCGTGAAAGTCGCCGTCGAGGAAAAATCTACCGGCCAATTGAGCCTGGGGGCCGGGTTTTCCTCAACCAACGGCATTCTCGGCGATATCGGCATTAGGGAGAGTAACTTTCTCGGCAAGGGCCAAATCATCGACCTTAGACTGACCATTGCGTCGTTGAAAAGCGAAGTCGATTTTTCCTTTACCGAACCGTATTTCCTGGGCCGCGATGTCCGCGTCGGGTTCGATCTTTTCCGGATAAGCCAAGACCTTCAAGATGTCAGTTCCTTCGATACGAAAACTACCGGAGCTTCCTTCCGGGGCGGCTATTCGATTACGGAAAATCTGAGACAGGATTGGAAATATGGATTAAAGGTTTCCAAGATCACGGATGTTGGCAATGAGACATCGACGCTGATCCAGGATTTGGCCGGCACGGAAACGACTTCAGACGTCAGCCACAGCCTTTCTTATGACCGCCGGGACAACCCTATGGACCCGACAGACGGATATTTCATTGTCATGAAAAACAGCCTTGCCGGGCTCGGGGGAGACGTTCGCCATTTCAAAAATAGTGCCAGCGCCGGAAAATACTTCCCCATCGCAGATCGATGGGTTCTGTCTCTTATCGGGGAGGCAGGGTACATTGTCGGCATCGGCAAGGATGTTCATCTACTGGAGCGTTTCCATGTCGGCGGCAACAACCTAAGAGGCTTCGAAACCCGCGGCATCGGCCCCAGGGATTCGCTGACCGAAGATGCGCTTGGCGGCGAATGGATGTATGCCGCCACCTTGCAACTTGATTTCCCCCTCGGCCTGCCGGAAGAGTTTGACGTTAGCGGGCGGTTGTTTACCGACATCGGCAGCCTCGGAAAATTATCGCCGAGCGCCTCATTTGTAGACGACACCGGCTCTCTCCGGATAGGTGTGGGTTCCGGCGTTTCCTGGGGCTCACCGTTTGGTCCGGTCGGCGTCGATTTAGGCATTCCGGTGCTTAAAGAAGATTTTGATATCACTGAACTTTTCAGGCTTAATTTTGGCACTCGTTTTTAGGAGATCCCCTTGAAAAATTCACTCAAACTTTTGTTTCTTGCGCTATTAGGGTTTTTATTTGTCATCTCTCCTTCTATGGCTCAGCAAAAAACGCCGGCCAAGGCTCCCGCAGGCAAAAAGAGGATTGTCGAACTGCCTTTCCCGGTGGCCGTTCTTCATGTGCAATTAATCTTTCGCGACGCCAAGGCGGTGAAAAGCATCCGCGATCAGGTCACCAAATTCGGCGCCTCATTCGAAGAGGAAATCCAGAAAGAACGTGATTCTATCCGATCAGAGAATCAGGAACTGGCCCGTCAACGAACGATCCTGGCGCCAGAAGCTTTTGCCGAAAAACGCCGGAAATTTGAACAACGGGTTGTAGAGGTTCAGCGCCTTGTTCAGAAACGCCAACGGGAGTTGGACACGTCGCGCAATGAAGCCATGTCGAAGGTCAATAGTTCCTACATCGAAATTGTCTCAAAAATCGCACAGGAACAGAATCTGGCGTTAATACTGAAAAAAACTCAAACCGCTTTTTCCGTAAAAACCCTGGATATTACCCAAGAAGTTCTTTCCCGGTTGGACAAAAAATTGCCGACAGTGAAGGTTAAAAAAGCCGGTAAAAAATAGGCCCGGCAAAAAAAATGGCCAATCACCGATTTTATGACACGAACGGCCCGATAAGCTTAAGGAAATTGGCGGATATTTCCGGCGCCGAGATCGGAAAAGGGGCTGATCCGGAAGCTGAGTTTGTTGATGTCCGGACGCTTTTTGAAGCCGGACCGGAACACGTCAGCTTTCTCGATAATAAACGCTATACCGACGTCTTTTCCCAGACCAAGGCCGGGGCCTGTCTTGTGCATCCCGATTTCGCCGATAAAGCGCCTAAAGGCATGGCGCTGTTGCTGTCAGAGCAACCTTATCATGCCTATGCAAAAGTCGCGCAGGCTTTCTACCCGGCGCCGCCGCCAATCGATTCCATAGCGTCAACAGCCTTTATCGACAAAACCGCCCGCATCGGCAAAAACTGCCAAATCGAAGCCGGCGCCGTCATCGGGGCGAAAGCTGAAATTGGGGACAACTGCCGTATCGGACCCCTTAGCGTCATCGGCGGCGGCGTTGTTGTCGGTAATGATTGCATCATCGAGGCTTCGGTTACGGTGATCCATGCGATCATCGCAAACCGGGTAACAATTCATACCGGAGTGCGGATCGGCCAGGACGGGTTTGGCTTTGCGCCGGGTGGCGACGGCCACCTTAAGGTCCCCCAAATAGGATGTGTTTACATCGAAGATGATGTCTCTATCGGCGCCAATACGACCATAGACCGGGGCACTGTGGCCGATACGGTCATCGGCGAAGGCACAAAAATTGATAATCTGGTTCAAATCGGCCATAACGTGAAAATAGGAAAACATTGCATTGTGGTGAGCCAGGTCGGCATTTCCGGGAGCACGGAAATCGGTGATTTTGTAATGATAGGTGGAAAAGTCGGTATTGCAGGGCACCTGAAGATCGGGTCCGGCACCCGCATTGCCGCCATGTCCGGGGTCATGAACCATGTTGAAGCAAACGCAACCATTGGCGGAGCCCCTGCCATGCCCAAGCGCGAATGGCTTCGCAACCTCGCCGCCTTCAGACGGCTTGCGGCAAAGAAAAACGATGGTTAAGCGATGAACGAAAAAGCACCATCCACCAGTTCGGTCTATAATATTGAACAGATAAAGGACATGATCCCGCACCGGGATCCATTTTTGTTGATCGATGAAGTCCGGGACCTGATTCTCGATTCAAGCGCCGTCGGCATCAAGACCCTGTCCCCGGATGAACCTTTTTTCAAAGGCCATTTCCCCGGTCATCCGATCATGCCGGGTGTCCTGATTATCGAAGCCATGGCGCAAACGTCGGCAGTACTGGTGATTGCCACCATGGGCAAACAAACCGACAGCGTCGTCTATTTCATGTCCGTGGACAAAGCCCGTTTCCGCAAACCTACGTTCCCTAATGATACCCTGGTGTTGCATATCACAAAGCTCCGCAACCGTGGCCCGGTGTGGAAATTCAAAGGCCAGGCCCGGGTCAATGGCACCGTCGTTGCCGAGAGCGTTTTTGCCGCCATGATCGTGAAACCCAAATGACGAATATTCACCCCACCGCCATTGTCGATGACGCTGCCTCTGTCGGCGAAAACGTCACCATCGGGCCTTATTCCCTGATCGGGCCGGATGTCGAATTGGGTGACGGTGTCGAAATTATTTCCCATGCCGTGATCCAGGGGCGCACCACTGTTGGCGCCAACACCCGCATCTTCCCGTTTGCTTCCATCGGTCATCAGCCACAGGACCTGAAATACAGCGGCGAGGCGTCGACCCTGAGCATCGGTTGCGATAACGTTATCCGCGAATACGTGACCATGAACCCCGGCACCGAAGGCGGGGGAATGCAAACCCGGGTTGGCGATAACTGCTTGTTCATGATCGCCGCCCATGTCGCCCACGATTGCCAAATCGATGACAATGTCATCTTGGTCAACAACGCCACCCTCGGCGGTCACGTGCACATTGGTGAATGGGCCATCATCGGCGGCCTTTCCGCCATTCATCAATTCGTCCGCATCGGCAAACATGCCATGATCGGCGGCAAAACCGGCGTTACCGACGATGTCATTCCTTATGGCTCCGTTACCGGCAACCGGGCGCGCTTGTCCGGCCTTAACCTGTTGGGGCTGAAACGACGGAATTTCTCAAGAGACGTCATTCACGACATCCGCAAAGCCTACCGGTTGATTTTCGCCGAGGAAGGCACGTTTACGGAACGGCTTCACGATGTCTCCGAATTATTTCCAGAAAACGAGCCGGTGATGGAAATCGTCAATTTTATCCAGGCCGAAACATCGCGCTCGATCTGCCAGCCAAAAAAAATGGATGATGCTGCCTAAACTCGGCATTCTTGCCGGAGGCGGGCGGCTTCCGGTCCTGATTTTTCAGGCCTGCCAACGACAAAAGCGGGATTTTTTCGTCGTCGCCTTTGAAGGCGAAGCCGACCCGGAGGCTTTTGACGACGTGCCCCATGTTTGGGTCCGCATCGGCGCTGTCGGAACGTCCATTGATCATCTGCGCAAGACCGGTTGCACGGAACTGGTCATGGCCGGCTCCGTTAGCAGACCGTCTTTTTCTTCAATTATCCCCGATAAATGGTTGGCGCAGTTTGTCGCAAAATATGGCGTACTCAACCTCGGCGACGACAGCCTTTTGAAAACTCTGGTTCTGGTACTGGAAGATAGTGAAGGTTTTAAAATTATCGGCGCTGACAGCTTGTTGCCGGACCTTCTCGCCAAAAAGGGCGCCTATGGCAATATTGAGCCCGATTGGCAGGCCGAAGCAGATATCGAATGCGCGCTTGATGCCGCCCTCGATATCGGCCGTCAGGATATTGCCCAAGGCGCCATCGCCCAAATGGGACAAGTCTTGGCCGTTGAGGACGATAAAGGAACCAATGTTCTTTTAAATAGCGCCCGAAACCGCCGCCTTGATGGTCCCGGGGGCGTTTTGGTCAAGGTCAAAAAACCCGGCCAGGAACACCGCGTCGATTTACCGACCATTGGCGTCACCACCGTTAAAGAAGCTTCCAAAACGGGGCTTCGCGGCATTGCCGTGCAGACCGGCGGCGCGCTTGTCATTGATCCAAAAGCCGTCGGCCTTGCCGCCGACCAGGCCGGGATGTTCGTTGTCGGCATTCAGGTTGCGGACAAGAAACCCACCCCCGGCAACCCGGCTGCCGGCCCCATGATCACTCTTATCGCCGGTGAGCCGTCCGGCGACATGTTGGGCGCCCGCCTGATGGACGCCTTGAAAAAACAAACCAAGGGGGAAATTTCTTTCACCGGCATCGGCGGCGCCCGGATGGAAGAACAGGGCCTGAAAAGCCTGTTTCCCATGGCCGAATTATCGGTCATGGGGGCAGTCGAGATCATCCCGAAAATTCCCCGGCTCCTGGCCCGCATCTCCGAAACCGCCGCCACCATCGAAAAACTAAGGCCCAGCGCGCTGGTCACCATCGATGCCCCCGATTTTTGTTTTCGCGTCGCCAAACGCTTAAAGGGCAAGACAATACCGCTCATTCATTACGTCGCCCCCTCGGTCTGGGCCTGGCGGCCGGGGCGGGCAAAAATAATCGCCGGCTTTCTCGAACATTTATTGTGCCTGTTACCGTTCGAGCCGCCTTTTTTCGAACGCCAGGGGTTGCCCGCGACGTTTGTCGGTCATTCCATACTGGAATCAGGTGCCGGCGCAGGTAAGGGGCCGGAATTCCGCCGGCGCCACGGCATCGATGCCGACGATGAATTGATCGCCGTTCTTCCCGGCAGCCGTTTGGGAGAAGTTTCCCGCCTTAATAAAGTGTTCGGGAAAACCTTGTTTTTGCTAAAGAAAAATCACCCCAATTTAATGGCCGTCATTCCGACCACGGATACGGTCGCCGGGGCCGTGCGCCGAATAACAGCGGCCTGGCCCGTACCGACGCTGGTGGTCGAAGGCGACCTGGAAAAATACGACGCCTTTGCAGCGGCCAACGTGGCGCTGGCGGCTTCGGGAACCGTATCGCTGGAACTGGCGATGGCAAAAACGCCTTCCATCATCACCTACAAGATAAACCCGCTGTCGTTTCTGGTCGCCAAAAACCTGTTCAAGGTTGCTTATGTCAACTTGGTAAATCTGGTTCTGGAACGCGAAGCGATCCCCGAATTTCTGCAAGGCGCTTGCAAGGCGGAATTCCTTGCCACCGCTTTGGAAGACCTGCTACGCGACGAGAGTCGCCGGCAACGCCAGATAGAAGCCTACGAGACGGCGCTGAAAAGCCTCGGCCAAGACTTGAAGAATGGATCGTCACCGTCCATGCGCGCCGCCGACGTCGTGCTCGAAGTCATCAACGCGCAAAAAAAGCCAGACTAAGACGATACGGCCCTACCTCTCTTATGCAGGCGGGTGTATTTCCGTTCCGTGGCGCCAATGAACAATTGCCGGGGGCGGCCGATTTTCTGTGATGGGTCTTCGATCATTTCATTCCACTGAGCGACCCAGCCAACTGTTCTGGCGACGGCAAATAACACCGTAAACAAACTGGTCGGTATGCCCATGGCTTTGAAGATGATGCCGGAATAAAAATCGACATTGGGATAAAGCTTCTTGCTGATAAAATAATCATCTTCCAACGCAATCCGTTCAAGCTCAACTGCGATATCGAGCAGCGGTTCATCCTTGATGCCCAATGAATCGAGAACCTCGTGGCAGGTTTTTTCAAGCACCCGCGCGCGCGGGTCGAAATTCTTGTAGACCCGGTGGCCAAATCCCATCAAGCGGAACGGATCGTTCTTGTCCTTGGCCCTTTCCACAAAGCCAGGGATATTTTTAACGTCCCCGATTTCGGTCAACATGTTAAGGACCGCCTCGTTGGCGCCGCCATGGGCAGGCCCCCAAAGCGACGCAATGCCGGCGGCGATACAGGCAAACGGGTTGGCGCCGCTGGACCCGGCAAGGCGCACCGTCGATGTCGATGCATTCTGTTCATGGTCGGCATGAAGGATCAAAATCCGGTCCAGCGCCTTGGCCAGGACAGGATTGACCTTGAATTCCTCACACGGGTTGGAAAACATCATGTAGAGGAAGTTTTCAGAGAATTTCAGATCATTTCTGGGATACACAAATGGCTGGCCGATGGTGAACTTATAGGCCATGGCCGCAATGGTCGGCATTTTGGCGATCAAACGGTATGACGCGATCATTCGGTGCTTGGGGTCGGTAATATCGGTGCTGTCATGGTAGAACGCCGACAGGGCGCCAACGACGCCGCACATCACCGCCATGGGGTGCGAATCTCGCCGGAAACCACGGAAAAAGTAGTTCAACTGCTCGTGCAGCATGGTGTGATAGGTAATGCCGTTCTCGAATTTTTTCTTCTGTTCCGGCGTCGGCAATTCACCGTACAGCAGCAAATAGCATACCTCGGTAAAATCCGACTGTTCGGCGAGAACGTCGATGGGGTAGCCGCGATACAGCAGGACGCCTTTTTCACCGTCGATGTAAGTTATTTTCGATTCACAACTTCCCGTCGATGTATAACCCGGATCAAAGGTAAAACACTTGGTCTCGGCATAAAAATTTCGGACATCAACGACATCCGGGCCCATGGTTCCCTTAAGGACAGGCAACTCATAGGATTTACCGGAACGGTTATCGGACAGGGTAAAAGTATCACCGGATGGTTCTTTCGACGGTTTCTTGCTCATGGATGTCTGCTCCTCGCACTAAGGTCGCTGTTTATTTTATTATACCTTATTTATGCCCTTTAAGGGCGTCTACAAGTCGGCCAAGGCTTTCATCCCGGCCGACAATCTCCATTACTTCAAAAATACTCGGCGATACGGTCTTACCGGTCATCGCGGCGCGCAAGGGCTGGGCTGCTTTTCCCATCTTGATTTCCGCGCCTTCGGCGTAGCTTTTGACAGCTTCCTGTATAATTTCATCAGTCCATCCGTCCATCGCCGACAAAATCCCGCATAATTTATGTAAATGAGATCTGCCATCGGCATCGAGAATGCCAGCGGCTTTTTCGTCAGGCGCGATAGGCCGCTTGCGGGCGTAAATTTCCGCACCGGCGGCAAGCTCGAGCAAGGTTTTGGCCCGTTCCTTCAGTCCCGCCATGCCCTTGGCAAGCCATTCCGAGGCCTGATCGGACAGATCACCGCCCACTGACTCCATGAGCCGGGGCAAGATAAGATCAACCAATCGCCTGTCATCGGCATGACGGATATAGTGACCGTTGAGGCTGGTCAGTCGATCAAGATCAAAACGCGCCGCCGCCTTGCCGACGGCGTCCAGCCCGAACCATTCGATGGCATGTTGACGGCTGATGATTTCCTCATCGCCGTGGCTCCACCCCAGGCGCAGCAGGTAATTACAAACCGCCTCGGGCAAAAAGCCGTCATCCCGGTATGCCTTGGCGCCAAGCGCCCCTTGGCGTTTCGACATTTTGGCGCCGTCGGCGCCGTGAATAAGGGGAATGTGGGCAAAGTCCGGGATATCCCAGCCGAAGGCGCGATAGATTTGCGTCTGCCTGAAGGCATTGGTCAGATGATCATCGCCACGAATAACGTGGGTGACTTTCATGTCATGATCGTCAACAACGACGGCCAGCATATAGGTCGGCGTGCCGTCGCCGCGCATCAGCACCATATCGTCCATCTGGGCGTTTTCCACCGTCACCTCGCCTTGGACGAGGTCGGCAATGACGCATTCTCCATCCAGGTTGGCCTTGAGCCTGATGGCCGGGTCTAGTCCCTGGGGTGCGTCAGTGGGGTCGCGCTCGCGCCAGCGGCCATCATAAAGACGCCCTTGCCCATTCTTGCGGGCCGCTTCACGCATTTCGGCGAGTTCTTCCGGCGTGCAATAGCATTTATACGCCTTGCCCGCCGCCAGCAATTCCCGGACGGCCTCGCGGTGACGCTCGACGCGGGAAAATTGTGAAATCGCGTCCCCGTCCCAATCCAGGCCGAGCCACGTTAGACCGTCATAGATAGCCGCCACGGCCTCATCGCTAGAGCGTTTTCGGTCGGTATCTTCAATGCGCAGCAAAAATCGTCCGCCATCACCGTATTCAGCATGGTGCTTGGCAAACAGCCAGTTATACAATGCCGTACGGGCCCCACCGATATGCAGAAAACCAGTGGGCGAGGGCGCGAAACGGGTAACGACGGTCATGGGTACATTCAGTTTTCAATTGAAGGGTCAACAGCGCGACAGCGTAATAGAATTAGCATATCTTCTTCGGCGTTG
This sequence comes from Rhodospirillales bacterium, assembly GCA_036446135.1. Lineage (GTDB taxonomy): Bacteria > Pseudomonadota > Alphaproteobacteria > Rhodospirillales > Casp-alpha2 > Casp-alpha2. The sequence goes on from JAZFSL010000085.1 coordinate 9,725, forward strand.
CAGTAACTCCTTGTTCCTTTTAAGTCTTTTCAGTCTTATCGCCTGTTCGACCAAACCGGCCCGCAAAGCCGGAAAGATTATCGTCAGGTAAAACGGGCAATGAAAAAAATAACCTTTTTCATTCTTTCCGGATGGAAAGAGAGCGCTGGGTTTTATGACTTCCAGTTTTTTTCGGCTTGGGCATTGCCGGGTATTTCAGTCTCTCATTCGAGCCGCCTTTGTGGTCTGGGTTTTGGTCATGACGTCGGACTTTGCCGGGCTGCTTTTTTCACTCGTACGCGAAGGCGCCGGGAGCCAAGCCGTCTTGGCCGGGCTAATTATTGTCGCCATCCCGGAATATTTGATGAACGCATTCCGGGATTCCGGGATCGCCAACCTGCTGGCCATATCGGGGCTTCATATCGGTCTGGTAGCGGGCATTTTGTTCTTTGACTTTCGCGGATTTATGGCCCTGATACCGCGATTGGCGTGCATTACCCGATCAAAAAATGGGGCACCTTTATCGCCATTATCGGCGCTTTCGTCTATGCCCTGATCGCCGGGGCAACGGTGCCGTCACAACGCGCCTTTCTCATGGTCAGCCTGGTGCTGATGGGAGTTTTGCTGGACCGGCGCGGGCTGTCGGTCAGGCTCGTCGCCTGGGCGGCGCTGATTATTCTAGCCCTGCATCCAGAAAGCCTGCACAGCCCCAGCTTCCAGATGTCATTCGCCACCGTCACCGCACTTATCGCGGCCTATTTCTTACGGCGAAAGTGCGCTGGCGGAAGATTGCTGGGTTGCTGACATCGTCATTGCCACCTTGACGGTGCGCCGTAAGTGCCCGGCCAAAAAGGTCATCGACCGTTTTGGTTTATGGCGCCAAGGCGCGCACGCGCTGTGGCTGAATGAGAACAGCGTGACGGTAAAATCCGTCAACGGGCTTCGCGGAACCCGGCCTTGGGTATTAAGACCGAAACCGAAAAGCGCTCGGCCTCCTGCCTAGTATTTCCGCAACAAGCCGACAAGACAGCCCTGAACCTTGACTTGGTCCGGCCCGAAAATCCGCGTCTCGTAATCTTTGTTGGCGGGTTCCAGCGCAACCGACGCGCCCTTGCGGCGCAGCCTTTTCAAGGTCACTTCGTTGTCATCTTCAACCAGGGCGACGACTATGGATCCATTATCGGCCGTGTCGGCGCGCTTGATCACGACGGTATCGCCATCGTAAATACCGGCGTCGATCATCGAATCGCCATCGACCTCAAGCGCGAAGTGTTCACCCTTCCCGACCATGGAGCCGGGGATATCCGTTGTTTGCGAATGATCGCGCAGCGCCTCGATCGGCGTGCCGGCGGCGATGCGCCCGTACAGCGGCAATTGCACAGCGTCCGTTTCCGCAGCGGTGGTAGCACCCGGCAACTTGAAATTACCCTTGATGACGTTGGGGGCGAAAACGGACTTGCCCGACCTGCCGGGTTTAACCTTATCGCCCGACGTTTCAATGTTTTCAGGCAGGCGCAGAACTTCCAGCGCCCGGGCGCGGTGCGGCAGGCGGCGGATAAAGCCGCGTTCTTCCAGGCCGGTAATCAAACGGTGAATACCGGACTTGGATTTCAGGCCCAAGGCATCCTTCATTTCATCGAAAGACGGCGAAACGCCGGTTTTTTGTAGTGTCTTGTCGATATGAACCAGAAGGTCATATTGTTTCCTGGTCAGCATAGGTCTTCCCCTTATTTGATGGGCCTTTCGGCCCGGGCTGAGAAATACGGCAGGGTCCTTGCCCCTTCCCGTATTGAGTCACATAATATGGAACAAAAAGCAAACGTCCACACATGTTCTAGTTTGGTTCTCTATCTGCGTCAAGGAGAAATTCGGTTGTCGGATAAAAAAACAGACGGTTTTTATCTGGTTTGACGTAACGGCTAATTATTCGTTCCAAAATTAGGATTTCCGCTTTCGGGGAGAAAGCGGACCCTTTTTAGGGTGCGGCTGAATGTCCGCTTCTAGCCAAGAGTGGACATAGTGACGAGTCCAAAAAACCGGAAGTTTTCCGAAAATCAGATATACGAAAACAATTCGTTTCGGCGCATGCTGGATAACCCGAAAAAAAAGATCACGATGCAAACATGTCTATCCCTAAAACTGTTAGGTAAATGCTATCATAGGGGGACAGCGCCTGGAACGATGGGAGACGGCATGGACCGAGTATTGGACGCCAAGGGGGTCAGTTGCCCGATACCGGTCATCAAGACACGGCTGGCAATCAACGAGATGGATGTCGGCGAGGTTATCACCGTCCTCGCCACCGACCCGGCATCAGCCATTGATATCCGTCATTTCTGCAACGTAACCGGCAACCCGCTTCTCGACAGCACCACCGACGACAGTGTCTATAGGTATGTGATTCGGAAGGATGCGCCTTAGAGCGGACATCTAGCCAGATTTTAAGGATAAAATTTTAGAAAGCCCCTGAATGTCCGCTTTCGGGGGTAAATCGGACATTGGCGCGTAGCAGGTGAATGAGATTTCTTCAATTCAGAACATTTTTTCAGCGGCACGATTCGTATCATTTCAAACTAGAACCGACTAATTTTCGAATGACGGCAAAAAAGGGGCTTAAAAAAGAACCGTTCCAACGGCCAGGGGTATGATTTCGACGCGCTCGCCTTTCTTGGCCGGGGGCGCCTCGGGGGCGCGGACGATCAGGCAACCGGCTTCGGCCAATCGCGCCTGCATGGAACTGTCCTGCGCCTCAAACGGCGTCGCCATCAGGTTGCCGTCCTTGTCATGCGACAGCCTGCCTCGCATGTAATCCTGCCGCCAGCCGTTCTTGCCTAGATCGCTGGACAACACCGCCGTCGCCACCGGGCCGGTGTTCTCAGGAATGCCCAACATCTTTTCCATGGCGGCTCTCAGGAAAATCGCTGCCGTCACCCCGGCCGATACCGGGTTGCCGGGAAGCCCGAGCACCGCGATTCCTGCCAGCGTGCCGCCGCGCAGGGTGCCGAAGATCAGCGGTTTGCCCGGCCGCATGGCGACTTTATAGAAACCCAGGTCCATGCCTCGCTCGCCCAGCACCTTCTGCACCAGGTCATAATCACCGACCGA
>JAZFSL010000086.1:0-3570 GCA_036446135.1 Rhodospirillales bacterium
ATGCAAGCTATAGAGTGCTGGGCTCGAGTATGATCATTCGACTGACGAAGAACCCGCGACAAATCTTATCCTGGTCATCCGCAATGGCCATGATCGTAATACTCCTCGCTTCTTGTTCTCTCAATGATGCACCTTCTCCGACGGAAGAACAGGCAGAGGTGGATTTTGATCTGCTGTATTCTATTCCCAAGTCCCAGATATCTTTCGCTCAGTCGGTAAAGCCGATCTTGGAACGGCGTTGCGTCGCGTGCCATGGCTGTTACGACGCTTCGTGCCAACTGAAATTGACATCGATTGAGGGCGTCCAACGTGGAGCCTCGAAAGAGCTCGTTTATGATAGCGCACGCCTCACTGGGGTCGAACCGACACGTTTGTTTGTCGACGCCACTGAGACAACGGAGTGGCGCAAGAAAGGCTTTCACCCGGTTCTGAACGAGAGCCCTGCTCAACAGCCTGTCGACAATCTGGAAAACTCGGTGCTCTACAAATTCTTACGTCTCAAGCAACGCAATCCGCAGCCGAGAGTCGGAATGTTGCCGGATTCTGTTGATGTGTCGTTGGACCGTCCACAGGTCTGTCCAACGAACGAAGAGTTCCATGATTTCGCGACGAGTAATCCTTACTGGGGTATGCCCTATGGCATGCCGAACTTAGAGGACAATGAGTATCGCACTTTGGTTCATTGGATTGCCCAAGGCGCCCCAATCTCCGCAGCCGACGAAGACGTGAGCGTAAGATTGCTAGAGCAAGTGTCGCGATGGGAAGATTTTTTGAATTTGGGGTCTAAAAAGCAGAGGTTAGTGAGCCGATACGTTTACGAACACCTGTTTTTGGCACACATCCATTTCGCCGACACGAACGAACGTAAATTTTACCGATTGGTTCGATCCACCACTCCCCCGGGAGAACCGATCGATGAAATTGCAACGGTTCGACCCTTTGACGACCCGGGCGATGATCTATTCTTTTATCGTCTGCGCCCTTTCACGCCGATTGTCGTGTCAAAAAATCATGTGGTGTACCAATTGTCTGACGAAAAAATGGCGCGTTACCGGGAACTCTTCCTCGATCCGCCCTATGAGGTGACAGACCTGCCAAGTTATTCTCAGGAGAGTACCGCCAACCCTTTCAGCGTATTCGCGCCAATTCCGCCCATTTCTCGCTACCGTTTCCTACTGGATGATGCACGATTTTTTATTGAAGGCTTCATCAAGGGGCCTGTGTGCCGTGGTCAAGTTGCCCTCAATGTGATTGCGGATCAGATTTGGGTGATGTTTTTTGATCCAGATAGAGTGACGGTATCAATTGATCCAAATTTTCTGAGTAGCATGTCAGGCTATTTGGAAACTCCTGCCGACGAGGGAGATACGCTTCAACTCTTAAGTATCTGGAGTGACTATTGGGTACGCCAAAAACAATATCTTGATGCTAAGTTTGCGTTCTTCAAAAAGATTCATACTCATGATCTGGAAGACGCATTGGGATACATTTGGGACGGCGAGGGACAAAACCCCAATGCGGCACTCACCGTGTTCCGCCATTTCGACTCCGCTTCGGTCAAACACGGCCTATTAGGCGACTATCCGGAAACCGCTTGGATCATCGACTACCCAATCTTTGAGCGCATTCACTACCTGCTCGTCGCAGGGTTCAATGTTTACGGAAACGTGGGCCATCAGCTTAACAGCAGGCTCTATATGGACTTCTTGAGAATGGAGGCTGAGGATCACCTTCTTGTGTTTCTGCCCGCGGCTGAGCGTAAGAGAATTCGTGATAAGTGGTATGTCGGCATTCGCGAAGAGCTGAATGACGAGTTTGAACAGTCAATGGACTGGTTGGCTGTCGAATCCGTTATTGGATATGAAACTGATGATCCGCTTCACGAGCTGTTCGAACATCTCGAAAACAGACTAGATGTCTTAGAAAAAACCAGGGACGATCTGAACAGGTGCAAAGATGTGGTATGTGGACGCACTGGTGCATCAGAAGATGAAATTCTCGCTGATCAAACCATGGCGCGGGTCGCGTCTATCAAAGGCGCAATTTTACGAGTTTTTCCGGATTTGGCCTTTGTAAGGGTTCGAAACAAGAACGGCGCCCCGGATTTTGCCTATAGTCTGATTCGAAATCGCGAGTACAAGAACATTAGCTCTATGTTCTCCGATGAATCTCGTGCCAATCCTGATGAGGACACCCTGACGGTTCTAAAAGGTCTGGAAGGATCATTCCCGCAGTTCTTTTTTGATGTTCATGTTGACGAACTGGATCTCTTTTCCGAATCGATCACCAACATAGAGACACGAGAAGATTACGAGCGTTTCGTTGGCCGTTTCGGGATAAGACGCACGGACGGTGGGTTCTGGAGAACCGCGGATTGGTTCAATGATTGGAACCGTAAGGTAGATCCGGTGTTATTCGGTGTGTTTGACCTAAGTCGATATCAGAACAGGTGAGGATGATCAGAAAACATCAACATTACAATTCTTTCTCCCAAATTCCATAAGTTCTAATTTCAATATGGTTCTTCGGTTTTGACCCCAAAAACTCGATCTTAAAAACTCCGGGATCGTCGCCCATCCTCCACGGCCCCTTTCTCTGGTTCGGGTCGGGACGAGCCAAACGAAACCCATCTCAAGCCAGCGAATCGAGCAGGGCTTCCAGGTCCTGAATGCCGTCGAGCACGTGGTCGGCGAGCTTGGCCAGGCCGGCGCGGTCGCCGGTGCCGGTCAGCACGCCGACCACCAGCCCGGCCCCGGCTCGCTGGCCCATCTCCAGGTCGTGCCAATTGTCGCCGACCACGGCGACCTCGGCCGGCTCGAGCCCGGTGCGGACGCAGAAACCGTGCACCATGCCCGGGTCCGGCTTGAAGCCGTGGCCGCTGTCGTAGCCGGCCGCAAAATCGAGCAGATCGAGCACCGCGAAGGGGCCCAGCGTCGCCTCGATGCCGCGCTGGCTGTCGTTGGTGGCGACGCCGAGCTTGAGCCCGCGCCCCTTGAGCCGCGCGAACAGCGGCGCCAGCTCGGTGACCGGCGTGGCCTGGGCTTGGCTCTCCTCCTCGAAGATGCGGTCCAGAAGGTCGGCCAGGTCGCGCGGCTCCCAGCCGTTCACATGGGGCAACCAGATCGCGGCGATCTCGGTGGCGTTGCCGGCGGCCAACGCGGTATTGGCGCCGACCCGATCGCGATCAGGATCGTAGCCGCCGATAACCAGCAGCCGATCGCCCAACTCCTGATCGCCGCCGGCGGCCGCCAGGGCGGCGGCCCGGTTGGCGCTCATCCAGGTCGCCGCATAATCGAGCAAGGTGCCGTCCTTGTCGAACAGCACGCCGCGGATGGCGCGGGAGGGTTGCGTGGCGTCGGAATCGGGCATCGTGGGTGATTCTTGGGCGGATTGGCGGTTTGTCAAGCGATCGCCGGCCGGGTCAAGATCGGCAGCCAGCCTCGCGCCGGTTCCGCTATGGCCGATTCCGCGCTAGGTTCGAGACATGGACGATAGCTTCGATTACGTGATCGTCGGCGCCGGCTCGGCCGGCTGCGTGCTGGCTAACCGCCTGAGCGAGGACGAGGCCAC
>JAZFSL010000087.1:0-3004 GCA_036446135.1 Rhodospirillales bacterium
TCGGCGGCCAGGGCCAGCGCCGTGGCGCGGCCGATATTGCGGGCCGAGCCGGTGACGATGGCGACTTTTCCACTCAAGCTTCCCTTTTTCTTTTTAGCCATTTCTAACCCTTCCTAAACACCCGTGAACCGGGCGGGTCTTTTTTCGACAAAGGCAGTGACGCCTTCGCTGAAATCCGTGGTGATGGTGCAGTCGACGAAAGCATTTGTCTCCGCCGCCAGTTGTTCGTGCAGCGAATTGTGGAGCGAGCCGTTCAGCAATGCCTTGGTTTTGGCAATTGCTACTGTTGGCCCCCCGGCCAGACGGGCCGCCAGTTTGTCCGTTTCCGCCGCCAGGTCTGCATCCGCGAGTAATCGGTTGATTATGCCGGCCTTGAGCGCGGCTTCGCCGTCAAACCGCTCGCCCAACAGGGCAATTTCGAACGCACGCTTCAAACCAACCGTCCGCGGCAGGGCATAGGTCGAGCCGCCGTCCGGCGCTGTGCCCAGATGGCAATAGGCCAGGGTGTAAAAAGACGTGTCGCTAGCCAATACCAAGTCACAGGCCAGCATGACGCTGAACCCGGCCCCGGCGACGGCGCCCCGGACGCTGGCGATCACCGGTTTTGGCATTTCACGGAAATCGGTAATGAATTCGTGTACGATGCCAAGCATGCCTTCAAAGTGCGCGCGGGTTTCCGCCTCGCTGGGCTTTTCATCAAAGAATTCCTTGAAACCCTTGACGTCACCGCCGGCCATGAAGTGATCGCCCATGCCTTCAAGAACAACGACGCGGATCGATGCATCGTCCCTGATCTCGCCGGTAATCCGTCTCAGCGCGCGGGCCATATCGGGGTTGATGGCGTTCAGTGATTGCGGCCGGTTCAAGGTAATCCGGCAGATGCCACCGTCTGTTTCGACAAGGACGGTGTCATTCGGTGATGTCGGCATGATTTCCCCCCTGGCTTTTTGATGTCGTGTTATTTTACCAAGAGTAGGATACCTCAATGAAGGTGCGTAACAAAAGGCTTCGACCATGTCCGGGCACTTTATCCAGTTGATCCACGCCGTGACGGCGGCCAAGGCCCCAATTCATGACGCTTTTGACCGGCTTTGGCCGGTGGCCAGGGTGGAGGATCTCGAAGATTTGTCTTTGCCGGGCGACCTCGCCGCCGCCGGTTCGCTGACCGAGGCCTTCACGAGCCGCATGGCCGAATTGATCGACCAGGGCGTGCGGGCCGGGGCCGATGCGGTGCTGTTCACCTGTTCGGCCTTCGCGGCCGCCATTGATGCGGCAAAAGAAGGCGTCACTATCCCGGTGCTGAAACCCGACGAAGCGATGATTGAGCGGGCGCTGTCGCTTGGAACACATATCGGCGGGCTGGCGACGTTCGAGCCGAGCATCCAATCGTTGACATCGGAGCTTCTCGCCGCCGCCGAACGACAGGGGACCCAACCCGAGATCACGCTGCGTCATGTAACCAGCGATCAGATTGTCTCCGCTGCCGCCGAAATGACCGATGTCGATGCCCTGTTGCTGGCGCAATTCTCCATGGTTGGCGCCAAAGACGACATCGCCGACGTGCCGGGCCGGCCGGTTTTGACGGCGCCGGATGAGGCGGTGTTGAAACTCAAGGGTATTCTGGAAGGCTGATTGCTTCCCTTTTTATTCCCCCGGCGCGTCGGGCAGCACTGTTTTGGCGATGCCTGCATCCAGCGCCTCATAATCGTAATAGTCGATGGTGTCGTACACATCGGCGCGGGAGGTCATTTTGTCCATTAACGCTTCGCAGCCGCCGTTGTCGCGGATGTGGGCATAGAGCTCGGTCATAGCGTGCGCCGCGACGCGCATTGACGTCGCCGGCCAAATGACGATGTCGTAACCGAAGTCCTCGAATTGCTTGGCCGAAAAATAGGGCGTGCGGCCGAATTCCGTCATGTTGGCCATTTTGGGGCCGGGAACGGATTCCGCGAACTTGCGGAAATCGTCTTCCGACGGTAAGGCGTCGGGGAAGACGATATCGGCCCCGGCTTCGTGGTAGAGATTGGCGCGTTTGATGGCGCCGTCCAGCCCTTCGACGGCGGCGGCGTCGGTGCGGGCGATGATGCAGATGTTGTTGGCGGCTTTTTTGGCGGCGTTGATTTTGGCGGCGGCATCCTCGGGTGTGGTCAGCCGCTTGTCGTTCAGATGGCCGCATTTCTTGGGTAAAATCTGATCCTCGATATGTACTGCCCCGGCGCCGGCGTGCTCCAGCTCCTTGACCACGCGCATGGCGTTCAGCACCTCGCCGTAGCCCGTGTCGCCATCGACAATCAGCGGCAGATCGGTCGAGCGCGAGACCATGCGGGTGACAAAGCAAAGCTCTTCCAGGGTCATGATGCCAAGGTCCGGCAGCCCCATGCTTGCCGTTAACGCGCCGCCCGAAATATACAGCGCCTCAAACCCGGCGTCCTTGGCCAGCATTCCGGCCAGTCCGTTGTGGGTTCCCGGCACGCCTAGAATCTCCGGCCGGTTGATCAGTTCCTGCAAACGCTCACCAGCAGACCTCGTATCGCGTGTGTTGCCTTCCAACCAAGTCATCGCCTACTCCCGTTTGTCTAATGGATGTTGAATTGTATACAATGTAGCCATGAAGTGCCCTACAATCGAGGCACAATGAATAATATCAAGAAAAAAGATTAAGGGAGGCCCGTCATGTCAGATCACCTTCCGGCGCCCATTACCGGGCCGTCGGTCTGGACCAGCGCCGAGCTGGCCGCTGATGACGGATGGATATACCCTTTGTCAGCCGCCGATATAGGCGAGTTGGAGGCCGCCGTTGATGCTGTCCGGGATGCTGGCAAGGTGCTGTACGCTTTCGGCCGGGATGATTTCCCCCTGCCCACCCTTGGCCCGACGATGGTTGCCATCACCGATCAGTTGGAAAACGGCCGCGGCTGCGCCCTGATCCGGGGCCTGGATGCGACCCAATATGACGAAGAAACCTTGAAGATGATTTACTGGGGGCTGGGCGTGCATCTGGGTG
>JAZFSL010000088.1:0-5582 GCA_036446135.1 Rhodospirillales bacterium
AAAGCCAGGAACACATCCATGACGCGCTGGAATAAAAGGTCAAACCGGCCGCCGAAATAGGCGCTGGCAACGCCCAGGACCAACCCGATGAAGGCGCCAAAAAAGGCCGCGGTGAAACCGACAAACAACGCCGTTCTGGCGCCATAGATAATACGAGTTAATACATCGCGGCCGAACTGGTCCGTGCCCATGTAATAAGGCGCCCCCGGCGCCACCAGCATATTTTCAAAGGAATTTAATTCCGGATCAAAAACCGTAATGAATTCGGCAAAAGTCGACATAAAAAGCATCACGATCACGATAGCCGCCCCAGCAGCACCAAGTGGTTGACGGCGGACCAACTTGCCTAACACCGTCAACAAAGGCTTTTTTTCCATCGGTTCTTCGATGTCGGCCTCAACCTGGATTTCACTAATAGTAGTCATTTATTTTTCTTGTCCCTAGTACCTAAAAAAAGAGGGGCCTCCCCAAAGAGGGGGCCTCCCCCTGCTTATATATCCCCTAACAATTGGTCACTAAGCCAGCGGGCGCAACGTAAAATATTTGCATCGTCATCTTTTCTGCCGACGATCTGAACCCCTATGGGCATGCCGTTCTCCCCACTCAAGAGCGGTACCGATACACACGGCACTCCCAACATCGTCCACATGCCATTGAAAACAGGACTGCCCGTTTTCCCCAGACCCACCGGGGCTTGGCCTGTCGCCGACGGCGTCAGGATGGCGGTAAAATGATCGAACAATCGGTCCAGAGCTTGTCCTTGCGCCTCTGCCCGACCCAGTGCGCGTATATAATCCACCGCCGGTATGGCATTACCCACTGCAACCCTTTCCTTGGTTTCATCGCGTGTTCTATCAGGGGCATTCGCCGCCACCTCGCCCAGGGTTACGGCAACATTGGCATGTATAATGGTCCGGTGCGTCGGGATGATGTCGTCAAAAAGTCCCTCCAATTCGACCTCGCTGGCCTTGTCGCCCAGATTCTTAATAAAATTTTCAAAAGCTTCGGCCACGTCCGGTTCCACCTGCTTCCAGGCCGGCGAACGAACAAAGGCGAACCGAGGTGCTTTACTGCTCTCGGTCAGGGCTGAAGTCAAATTTTTCTGCGGCTGCTTTTCCATGTCCCAATCTTGCGGGTCATACATCATCAAGGCATCGGCGATAAGGGCCAGCCCTTCTACATCGCGGGCATAAACCCCGACCGTATCCAGCCTGCGGGCCAACATGCTCATGCCACGCCTTGAAATAGAGCCGAACGTCGGCTTGTAGCCGAACACCCCGCAATAGGAAGCCGGGCGGATCATCGATCCTCCGGTTTGCGTACCGATTGATAAAGGCACCATCGCGTCCGCAACCGCCGCCGCCGACCCGGAAGATGACCCCCCCGGCGTCCGGGCAGGGTCATGGGGATTAGACGTTTTTCCAGGCGCCGACAGCGCCCATTCCGTGGTTACCGTCTTGCCCAGGATTACCGCCCCGGCTTGGCGCAGCATGGCGGCAACAGCAGAATCTTCCAATGGACGGCGCCCTTTGTAGAATGCAGAGCCGCATTCTGTCGGCATATCGGACGTATCAAAAATATCCTTGAGGCCGACAGGAAGGCCATGCAACGGCCCCAAGGGTTCCCCGGCGGCTGATTTTTGATCTAGCGCCCGCGCTTGAGCGAGGGTCTGTTCCCGGTCATAAAAAGCCCAGGCACCGACTGTATCCTCGCGTTCCGCAATGCGGTCCAGGCAGGCTTTGCTCAGCTCTTCGGCGGAAAATTCCCCGTGCGCCATGGCGTCACGGGCGACCAAGGCACTAAGAACCGATAGATTTCTTTCTGGCACGGAAATAGTTTTGGCCCTCCCTTAATTGTATTATATTGTATACAATCAATTCATGGTGAAAACCCCAAAAAGGCTGACAAGGGCCAAATGTTAAACCCAATACCGGGACGCCTTTCCCCGCCGGATTCTTCAATGCCAAAAAATAAAGAAAAACCCGCCGAGAATAAATTAAATTCCGAAACATCCCTTGGCGAGGGTGTCCATTCCCAACTCAAGGATGCCATCCGCGAGGGGCGTTATAGCCCTGGCGAGCGTATACGCGAGGCCGAAGTCGCCGACTGGCTGAATGTTAGTCGCACCCCGGTCCGGGAAGCATTCCGCCGCCTGCAGTCTGACGGTCTTATCGTCTTGACCCCCTGGCGCGGCGCCCAGGTTGCCGAGCTGGACAGAGAGCAAGTGATCGAACTGTACGCCATGCGAAAAGTATTAGAAGGAACCGCCGCCGGATTTGCCGCCCTGCATGCAACGGATGCGGAAATTGATTCTCTCATTGAGCTTTTGCGCCAAGACGAAATCGCCAAAGGAAACCCCACGGAGCGGGCCAATTTGAACCGTCTTTTTCATGAAACGCTCTACGCTGCTGCGCGAAACCGTTATCTGTTAAAAGCATCCAACGCGCTGGCCGATTCTTTGGCGCTTTTGCGGTCCACAACCTATGAAGTGCCGGGCCGCCCGGACACGGCAAGGCAAGAACATTTATTGATCGTCAACGCGATCAAAGACGGCGATAGCGACAAGGCCGATCTATTGGCCAGAGGACATATAGAAAATGCCACGCAGGCCCGACTGGCCCTGTTGTTCGGCGAATAGGCCAAGCCCCAACCGCAGCGGCCAGGCTAAAGGAATATAATGCGGGTATCCGATTTCGATTTTGAACTTCCAGAGACGTTTATCGCCCAGCATCCGGTCGTGCCTCGTGATTCCGCCCGATTATTAGTGATTGGTGAAAACGAAACCCGGGATCTGACCATCACAAATTTGGCCGACCTTGTTAAACCCGGCGATGTTCTGGTCGTCAACGACACCCGCGTCATTCCGGTGCGGCTAAAGGGACGGCAAAACACGACGTCGGATAATGGCGGTGCCCGCATCGAGGTAACGCTGCTGAAATCCAAAGATGGCGGAACCTGGCAAGCCTTTGCCCGCCCGGCCAAGAAGCTGAAAGTCGGAGACCGTATTACTTTTGCCGACGGATTTTCCGCAGACGTGACGGACAAAGGTGAAGGCGGCGAGGTTTCATTGTCGTTTGCCTTATCTGATGAGGCGTTAATGCCGGCCCTGGAAAAGCACGGGATAATGCCGCTTCCGCCTTACATTAAAAGGCGGGAAACTGACAGTCAGGATTTTGATGACCCGAGAGACTATCAAACCATGTTCGCGCAAATCCCGGGGGCCGTGGCAGCCCCGACGGCGGGTCTGCATTTTACCCCTGACCTCATGCAAGACCTTGAAGCCGCCGGAGCGAAGGTGGTGTCCCTAACCCTTCACGTCGGCGCCGGAACATTCCTGCCGGTCAAGGTCAATGACACCAAAGACCACAAAATGCATTCTGAATGGGGTGAGATTGCCCCTGAAACTGCAAAATCCATCAATACTGCAAAAGATAAGGGCCACCGGGTAATTGCCGTCGGCACCACAACCTTGCGGCTTTTGGAAACCGCCGCCGATGATGATGGTTCCCTGCACCCCTTTTCAGGTGAGACGGACATCTTTATTACACCGGGGTATAAATTTAAGATTGTTGATGCCTTATTGAGCAATTTTCACCTTCCCCGTTCGACCCTGTTTATGCTGGTGTCCGCCTTTTCCGGCGTCGATTGTATGAAAGCCGCCTACGAGCACGCAAAGGCTCAGGGCTATCGATTCTATTCCTATGGTGATGCGTGCTTTCTTGAGAGAACGGAGCAACCGTGACAGGTTTGAATTTCGAAATTTTGAACACCCATAAACAGGCCCGCACGGGAAGCCTGCTAACCGCGCATGGCGCCTTTGATACACCGGCGTTCATGCCCGTCGGCACGCAAGCGACGGTCAAGGCAATGACCCTCAAGGCTGTCGCCGAAACCGGCGCCGGGTGCATTCTTGCCAACACCTATCATTTGATGCTGCGCCCGGGACCTGAGCGCATTGAACGTCTGGGCGGTTTGCACAAATTCATGAACTGGCAGGGACCAATTCTTACGGACTCTGGGGGATATCAGGTATGGTCGCTGGCCGATCTCAGGAAGATGGACGAAAACGGGGTTGAGTTTTGCTCCCACCTGGACGGGACAGCTCATCATTTAAGCCCCGAGCGGGCCATCGAAATACAGCACCTTTTGGGCGCCGACATTACCATGGTTTTAGACGAATGTACGTCGCTGGAAGCCGGCAAAGACGAAGTTGCCCGCTCGATGCTGTTGTCCATGCGCTGGGCTGAACGCTGCAAACAGGCCTTTCAGGAACGCGGCGGCTATGGGTTGTTCGGCATCGTTCAGGGCGGACTGCACAATGATCTGCGAGCACAATCCGCAGAGGCGTTGGAAAAGATCGGGTTCGACGGCTATGCCATTGGCGGGCTTTCCGTCGGCGAGGGTCAGGAAGAAATGTTCTGTATTTTGGATGGCGTGACACCCTTGCTGCCGCAAGACAGGCCCCGCTACCTGATGGGCGTCGGAAAACCCGCCGACCTGGTAGGCGGCGTTAAGCGCGGCATCGATATGTTTGATTGCGTACTGCCGACCCGGTCCGGTCGCACAGACCAGGCCTTTACCCGCCGAGGCCAGCTAAATATGAGAAACGCCCGCCACAAAGACGACCCCCGGCCCCTGGACGACGCCTGCAATTGCCCCGCCTGCACGGGCCACAGCAGGGCTTATCTGCATCATTTGGTGATGGCCAAGGAAATTTTGGGCGCCATGTTGTTGACCTGGCACAACCTGCATTATTACCAGGACCTGATGACAGACATGCGCCACGCCATTAACGAAGGCGTTTTTGACGCCTTTGAGGCGGCGTTCCACGCCGATCAGGATGCCGGCGATATCGAAGAAATATCCTGAGGCAGGAATTGATATTGAATTAAATTCCATATATAATGAATATAAAGAAAATCTGGAATTTAAGGATCAAGCTAAAATGCGCCACTGGGCAAAGCGATTGAGCGATTCCCTTCACCAATCCGGCTGGAGCAAGGCCGAACTGGCACGGCGCTCGGGCATCAGCTACGATTCACTGAACAAGTACCTGGCCGCCAGGGTCGATAACCCCCGGGGTGACAGCCTGCCCCGGTTGGCGTCAGCCTTGGGGCTAAACACCACCTGGCTTAGGGACGGCGTCGGCCCCAAAGACAACTCGACCGGCCATGAAACCCTGACCTTGCTGGGGCGGGCGGGCGAAGGCAGTGGCGGGGGCGGGGGCATTCCGGCGACGCCTGAAGAAGCCCGGCTTGAAACCGTCAAAAACCCACACTCCGGCAAGGATTACCTTGTTCGCTTCACTTGTCCGGAGTTCACGTCTCTTTGCCCGGTCACCGGACAGCCGGATTTTGCCCATTTGGTAATCGACTATGTACCGGCAAAGGTCATTATTGAAAGCAAGTCTCTGAAGCTGTTCCTGGCATCGTATCGAAACCATGCCGGGTTCCACGAAGACTGCACCCTGGCCATTGCCGAGCGCCTTGCCGAAGCGGCCAAACCGAAATGGCTTCGCATCGGCGGATACTGGTATCCGCGCGGCGGCATTCCCATTGACGTATTTCACCAAACCGGCGCCC
>JAZFSL010000089.1:0-5723 GCA_036446135.1 Rhodospirillales bacterium
AGGGTCTGAATAAGCTTCTGCCCGCCGTCACCAAAGTGCATGAAGTCTGGAACCGCCGGGTGCCGACGGGCGGACTGAACCGCTGGCTCGAAGCCATGATCGAGGCGCATCCGCCGCCGGTAACAAAGGGCCGCCGTCTGCGGCTGCGCTACATAACCCAGGCCAAAGCCCGACCGCCGACGTTCGTCGTTTTTGTCAGCCGCAAAGATGTTCTGGAAGAAAGCTATATACGCTACTTGATTAACGGCCTTAGGGAAAATTTCGATTTGCCCGCCGTGCCCATTCGCATCCACCAGCGCACCGGCAATAATCCGTATGTCGATGAGGAAGCCAAGAAAGAGCCAAAAGGCAAGACGAGGACCAAGGCGAAGAGCAAAGGCAAAACGCCGATGAAGAAGAAACAGGCTGAACGGCGCTCGCCCCCCCGGGCGTCATAAAGTCGTCAACTTGTCGTCCTGATGTCGTTATAAAGTCATCATCTAGTCATAATTTTTTGGCCCTGGAATATACATATGTCATTAATTTAATGCATTTTTTCTTCTTGAAACGGGCGAAAATGTCATCATTTGTCATCATTCCGATTTCGCCAGCCAACAAAACCCGGCATTTAAGTCGTCTTTTTAATTATTGTTCTTCCTTATCCTGTTAGCTATTTCCAGTGCCGCCCCCTACCCTCCACCCTTCTGAAACATACGGTCAAACAGTTTCAACGCAGCTACGCGCTCCGCCTTGGCGTAGTCGGTAAATTTCAGGGTCACGTCGGTGACGGGGATGGATAACTGGGCGATTTGGCGTGTTCGTTCCGGGCCGAGGGTGATTTCGAGCCGCTTCGGCCCGTGATTGTGAATAACGTTGGCGCCGGTTTTTTTGAAATCACTGCTGCCCAGGGCCTGCGGCAGGGTGCGAAAAAAATCCTCATGCGTCAGGGCCATTTCTTTTGTGATGACAACCGCTTTCGAAGCCCCGCCTGCGACAGGTGGCCAGACGGCGAGGTGGTCGCCGCCGGCGAGGGCGTGGTTGTCGCGCGCACCGGGCTGCACAAAGACGCCGTTGACCAGCACCAGGTGGCAGACTTCGGGCGGTAATTTCAATTGTTTCAACACCGCCCCGACGGTGGCGCCGTCGGCGACGTCCATGTCGGCTTCGTTTTTATTACCCCCCGCCGGGAGGTACCGATCAAGGAGCGCGAAAAGCTTGATGCGGATGTGCATGGGTCGGATTAGGCCGCAGCAGGAGCTGCAGCAGGAGCCGGGGCCGGGCCGAGCGCTACATAGGCTTCCATCATCCGATGCGGGTCGGCGATGAGTTTTTTCTTCCAGGAGCCAAGCGAAACCCGGCTTTGGATGAGCCCGCGGATAACGCCGACGTGGTCGCCCATGCCCAATACCAGCGCGCCGATAAGCTTATCGTCTTCGAAGGCCAGGCGCGTATATCGAAAATGGTTCTTATCCACGCTCTCGGCGATATCTCCGCCTTTGACGCCCGGCCAGTTGCCGAAGGAGGCGGAAATCAGCCCCGCCGTATCGAGCACATTCATGATCAGGCTGCCCTGGTATTTGGCGTCGCCGCCGGCCATGTTGATGGCGGCGATGCGGCCATGTTCCGCTGCCGTCGGCTGGATAGCGTGCACGGCCCAGCCGCCGGAAAAATCCGGGCCGCAGGCGACATCACCGGCGGCATAGATGCCGTCGACGGACGATTGCAGGTGGTCATCGACGGCAACGCCGCCGTCTTGCATCCTGACGCTGCTGCCTTTGAGAAACCCGGTATTGGATGTAACCCCGGTAGCGACAACGACCAGGGCTGCTTTCACGGCGCGGCCTTTGTTGAGGTGGACTGTCAAGCCGCCCCTGTTGGAATTTTTGACGCCGGTGACACGGGTTTCGGTTTTGACGGCGACGCCTTTCTTTTGGCACCAGCTTTTCAGCATATTGCCTGCCGTCTCGTTCATCATCCTGGGCACCATGCGGTCCTGCAATTCGATGACGGTGAGATTGACGCCCCGCGCAATCAGGCTTTCCAAAATGATGCAGCCGATGAAGCCGGCCCCCATGAGCACGACATCGGCCCCGGGTTGCGCCAGAGCGGCAATGTTGCGGGCGTCGGCCAGGGTCCAGCAGTGATGCACGCCCGTGAGGTTGAGCCCCGGCACCGATGGTTTCACCGGGCGCGATCCGGTGGCGATCAAGAGGCGGGCATAGGGGGTTTTTGCGCCACCGGCGAGAATGACTTCACCCTTTGCCGGCGACACTTTGGCGACGCGGTCACTGAGTACGCGAATGCGAAGGTCTTTGAAATGACCGGGGGTCTTGCGCAGGTGGGTGCCGTCTTCGCCGATGCCGCCGGACAGCACATAAGGAATAGCCATTCGCGAATAGGGTGCTTCCGGCTCATCACCGATAAGCACAATGCTTCCCCTGGGGTCGGCTTTCCTCAGCGTCTCGGCAGCAATGACCCCCGCCGGTCCGGCCCCGGCGATGACATATTTCATCGCCTTAGAGAGCCAGGCGGCTGAGAGTCTTGTTCGACGGCACGCCGTCCTTGGACCAGCCGCGCAGTTGGTAGTATTCCGGCAGCATCTTGTCCAAACCAGAGGTCAGGCCCTTGGCCGGGCCGGTTTTGGCGGCGTCCTTCAACAGGCGTTTTGGCAAGGTATCGTCTTTTCCGGTGAACCCGGCGGTAAGGTTGAACTTGCGTTCCAGGTTCCAGATACGCTCGCCGACCAGCAACAGGTTATCAACGGACCAGTCGCCGGCGCAGGCGGCATCAATCTGCGGCGCAATATCATCCAGTGTCCAGGCGAAGGTGGTAAAGACACAGATCCCGGCCGAATCAACAACCGACGTGGCGTTCTGGAAAGCAATGACCAGCCCGGCCTTGCCCTTGGTCGCCAGGGGATCGGTTTTTTCCGGGATGCCAAGAACTTCCGAGGCCACGGTGTAGCTGCGTAAATGACAGGCGCCGCGGTTCGACGTCGCATAGGTCAGGCCCATGCCCTGAATACCGCGCCCGTCATAGGCGGGAAATTCCTGGCCTTTGACCTGCATGGCAAGCGCCGGGCGTTTGTATTTGGCGCACAACCGCTTCGAGCCAAGGCCGATTTCGGCGCCGAAGCCTTTGCCTTTCCCGGTCAGCTCCGCCAGCTTGGTCAGCGCCTTGGCATTGCCGAAATTGAGCGCGATGCCGCCGGTATGTTTTTTAGTCAGGACGCCTTTCTCGTACATCTCCATCGCCGCGCCGACCGTGGCGCCGAACGAAATCGGATCAAAACCCTGTTCGTTGCAGATGAAATTGGCGAACGTCAGTGCATCAAGATCATCGATGCCCGTCGCTGCCCCCAAGGCCCAGGCGGCTTCATATTCCAGTCCGCCGGAGGCAACCTGATATTCCGGACGTTTGGCCACCGTGTAATGGGTGCGGTCGATGGTCGAAATCCGCCCGCAGGCGATAGTGCAGGCAAAACACGCAGCATTCGTTACCAGGTTCGGCTTACCGTCGCTGACGCGCGGCTCAGCCATGGCCTCGGCAGAGATATCGGCAGCGCCGTCGAACTGGCTGCCGAGATGGTTACGGGTCGGCAGCGCGCCGACTTCGTTAATGACATTCATCAATACCTGGGTGCCCATGGCCGGCAGGCCCTGGCCGGTGACGGCGTTGTCGGCCAGTACCTGTTTGCCCTTGGCGACGGCGGTGAAGAATTTCTTCGGATTATCGACGGTGACGCCCAAGGTACCGCGAATGGCGACGGCCTTGAGGTTTTTCGATCCCATGACGGTGCCGACACCGGAACGCCCGGCGGCCCGGTGCATATCGTTGACGATGCAGGCGAACTTGACGCCCTTTTCGCCGGAAACACCGATCGAGGCCACCCGGATTAGCGGATCGCCATGCTTTTCCTTGATGCCTTCTTCGGTATCCCAGACAGATTTCCCCCAGTAGCCGCGTCCATCCAGCAATTCCGCCTTGCCGTCGCGGAGCAGCAGATAAACGGGGGTTTTCGCCCGGCCTTCGAAAATGATCATGTCGTAGCCGGCATTTTTCATTTCGTTACCGAAAAATCCGCCGGAATTGGAACACGCGATAGCACCCGTCAGTGCGCCTTTTGTAATCACCGAATAGCGCCCGGCCGTCGAGGCCGACGTGCCCGTCAGCGGCCCCGTCGCCATGATCAGTTTGTTTTTCGGCGACAGCGGATTGACGCGGGGGTCGATTTCCTCACACAGGTACTTGCTCGCCAGACCACGCTGGCCCAGATACTTCTCGGCCCAATCCATATTCAGCGGCTCATCCGTGCAGGTGCCCTTGGTCAAGTCAACGCGGAGAATTTTTCCTGTCCATGCCATGATCTGTTTCCTTAAGCCCCGGCCTGTACGGCAGCGTCTGTTTTCGCCGCCCAGGCGCGCATTTTTTCCAATCCGGTGTCGTCAGCGTCCATATAGGCGATGGCGTCCGTCGGACAGGCCTTCACACATTCAGGATCGCCGCCGCACAGATCACACTTAATGACCTTGCCGGTGGCCTGGTTGTAATTCACCGTGCCGAAGGGACAAGCAATGGTGCACACCTTGCAGCCGACACAGACGTCATCGGAAACCACCTTGGCGCCGTTTGTCATATCGACGGTGATGGCGTCGACCGGGCACGCATGCAGGCACCAGGCCTCGTCACACTGGGTGCAGGTATAGGGAACGAAGCGTCCCTGGTCGTGGAAATTGAACACCTTGATCCGCGACTTGGCCGGGTTGAATACTCCCTCGGCCCGGTACGAACATGCCAGCTCACACTGCAGGCACCCCGTACACTTGTCGGGATAAATGACTAGAGACTTCTGCATCGATGGTCCTCCCATGTTTGGATAAATCTTAACACCGGAAGGACAATCCGTTGGACTCCTTTTTTTTCGCTCCCCCAAACCAGTTTAGCCGGGGGCAAAGCCCGGCTTTTCAACCCTGCCGCTTGACCTGGGTCAATTTAACACCCCGGCCCGCTGCGTATGATCACGGCGGTTGAAATTTTACTCACCTGAACAGGGGACGGTATGTTGAAAAAGTTCTTTCAGATATTCTTTGCGGCAGCGATGACTTTTGCGCCGATAGTCAGCTTTGCCGGCGGCATCGGCGGCGCCGGCGAACACATGAAATTGATGGACCAGGCAACGATGGGCCGGGGTGGCATCGGACCGATTTTGATGATTTTATTCTTCGTCGCCTTGCTCAGTCTCGTCATCACCCTCATCAAGGCGACAGGCGATTTTAACAAAAGATCCGGCCAGGAGGCGCCCTAAAACCGCATCGGCACTGCCTGGATCACGTGTTCCAGCGCCGTGATTTTCCGCAGCATGCCGGGCGGGGTTTCGCCGTCGGTTTCAATCAGGGCGATGGCGTCGCCGGCCTCTTCGGCGCGGCCAAGATGGAAGGTCGCGATATTGATGCCCGCATCCCCCATCAGGGTACCAAGCGCGCCAATCAGGCCCGGCTTGTCCCGGTTGGTGATATAGAGCATGTGCGGCCCCAGCTTGGCGTCGATGGGGATGCCCTTAATCTCAACCAGACGGGGTTCGTCGTTGAACAACGTACCGGCAACGGATCGGGTTTGGGTTTGCGTCGTTACCGTCAACGTGATCAAGGTCTGGAAAGCCCCGGCTTCGCCGCTGCGCACTTCGCGCACCTTGATGTTACGCTCCTTGGCGATGCTGGGCGCGTTAACCATGTTGACGCCTTCCA
>JAZFSL010000090.1:0-16107 GCA_036446135.1 Rhodospirillales bacterium
TGGGGTCTTTGTATGGAACGGCGGGGACTTCCATTAATTCAGCCCCACACAACCGCAGCATGTCTTTCTTTTCCTGGCTCTGGGTTTCCGGAATAACGATTAACGTTCGGTAGCCCCGCGCGTTGCCACACAATGCCAGCCCAATGCCCGTATTGCCGGCGGTGCCTTCGACAATCAAACCACCGGGCTTGAGCACGCCACGGTCCTCGGCGTCATTAATCATGAAAAGAGCAGCGCGGTCCTTGACCGAACTGCCGGGATTGAGAAATTCAGCTTTACCCAGAATTTCACACCCGGTCTTGTCGGATACTTCGCGCAGGCGGATCAACGGCGTGTTGCCGACGGATTCTACGAAACCATTCAAGATCGTCATGGATTGTTGTTTCCTCACAAGAAGAAGTGTCGTGCTTTGGAAATCAGAATAATCGCGGCTTCGGGCAGGTTCAAGCACCACGGCCCGCTTTATTCGCCTGAAGAGGCGCCAAGAACAACTGAAAAGCCAGCCCCTGATTATAGGAGCTAGCACGGGGTTTCGGGGGGCTTATAATAAGGGCTTACCTCAAAGCGGATCAGCCATGCCCGATAATGTGCTTCTTAGCGTCAAAGAAATGTACCAGGCCGATGCCGCCGCCGAAGCGGCGGGGGTGGCGTCTCTCGACCTGATGGAGGCGGCGGGACGCTCCGTTGCCGATGCAATCCAACAACGCTGGCAACAAAGGCCGGTGGCTGTGCTTGCCGGACCAGGCAATAACGGCGGTGATGGTTTTGTCGTCGCTCGCTTGCTTGGAGAAGCCGGCTGGCCGGTGCGGCTGGGCTTGCTGGGAAAAAAGGAAAAATTGAAAGGTGACGCCGCCATCAACGCCGGGCGTTGGCTGGGAGATACTGAAGATCTATCACCTTCCATCCTTGACGACGACCCGTTGGTTATCGATTCCCTGTTCGGAGCCGGGCTGGCCCGGCCATTGGAAGGAGAGGTGCGACAAATCATTGAAGCCGTTAACGCCAGATCGCTCGACTGTCTTGGCGTCGATATACCAAGCGGCGTGCTTGGCGACAGCGGCGACATTCTGGGTGACGCACCGAATGCTGCGATCACCGTCACCTTCTTTCGTCCCAAGCCTGGTCATTTTTTGATGCCGGGACGGGAACGATGCGGCGAGATCGTTGTCGCCGACATTGGTATCCCGGAAAGTGTTCTTGCCCTCATAAACCCGCAAACCTTCCTCAACGGCCCCGGCCTTTGGCTGGATCATTTTCCCTGGCCGGATATGCAAGGCCACAAATACAGTCGCGGCCATGCCGTCGTCCTCGGCGGGGCTGAAATGACCGGCGCCGCGCGGCTGGCGGCAATGGGCGCGAGGCGCACCGGAGCAGGCCTGGTGAGCATTGCATCGCCGCCGGAGGCTTTTGCCCTCTACGCCGCCGAAGAACCCGGCACCCTGGTCAACGCGGTTGGCGACGACAACGCGTTCGCCGCCCTTCTTGCCGATGAGCGCAAGAACGCAATCCTTGCCGGGCCTGGAGCAGGAATGGGGGCAGGGGTTAACGAAACCACCCGGGAAAGAATTTTAACCGCCTTGGCCAGCGGAAAGGCGGTGGTCATCGACGCCGACGGACTGAGTGTTTTTGCCGACAACCCGGATACCTTGTTCAAGGCTATTTCCGGACCCTGCCTGCTGACGCCGCACGAAGGTGAATTCAAGCGCCTGTTCAGCCATGACGGCGACAAGGTCTGCCGCGTCAGGGCGGCGGCGGAACAGTCCGGTGCAGTGGTATTACTCAAGGGGCCGGATACGGTAATCGCCGCTGCCGATGGTCGAGCTTCGATAAATTCCACCGGGACACCCGACTTGGCCACCGCCGGCTCCGGTGACGTTCTTGCGGGCATGGCCTTGGGCCTGATGACGCAGGGCATGGCGCCATTTGAGACCGGATGCGCCGCCGCCTGGATGCACGGCAGACTGGCAGAGAAAATTGGCTCAGGTCTCATCAGCGAAGATTTACCCGGCTTTATCCCTGAAATTCTCAAGGAATTGAAAGCTGTTACAAAACCTTAGCTTGAATTTTCGGCTATTCAAGCAGATGTTTCGTCCATGAACGATAAAACGCCCAACAATCATCAAGGTGAGCCCCCTGCTCCAAAAGAGCCGGGATTTCTCGACCGCACGCTGAACAATCTTAAAAGCGCGTGGCAGGGAATTGCCGGTTCCAGCTATGACGCCACCACGGCCAGTTCCAGGCCCGACCTGCCGGAAGGGGATATAGATAAGTTGAAGGAACAAATGCGGGCCTGCCTGGAAACCCGTGGGGGAGAGGTTTCGGCGCGCGCCCGGGCGGCGGCACTGGGCCATGTTTATTTGGCGCTCGACGCGACGGGGCGGGAACGGTTTTTGAATATTCTGGCGCACAACTTCGATGTTGATCCCGATCCTGTTGATGCCGCCGTGGATGAACTGCGCAGGGCCGAAGGCGATGATGCCAGACGCTCGGCCCATATTCTGTTGAAAAGGTCGCTGGAAGCACCCCGGATAAAGCTTCTGACTCAATTCAATGCGCTTCCTGACGGTATTAAATTCCTAGTTGATATGCGCGCTGAGTTGCTGGCCCTGAAAACGGCCGAACCTGCCATGGCTGCCCTTGAACAGGAACTGAAGGACCTTTTAACCACCTGGTTTGATGTCGATTTTCTGGAACTTCGACGGATCACCTGGGACACCGCGTCTGCGGCGCTGCTGGAAAAGCTCATCGCCTATGAAGCGGTACACACTATCAACGGCTGGGACGATCTGAAAAACCGGCTCGATTCCGATCGCCGGTGCTTTGCCTATTTCCACCCCCGCATGCCGGACGAGCCTTTGATTTTCGTCGAAGTCGCCCTGGTCAACGGGTTGGCCGGCAATATCCAGGATTTGCTCGAACAAAATGCCCCGGTAATTGACCCAAACAGCGCCGACACGGCCATATTTTATTCCATTTCCAACGCCCAAAAAGGCCTTGCTGGAATCAGTTTCGGTAACTTCCTGATCAAACGGGTGGCGGTTACCCTTGGCAATGAATTCAAGGGCCTCAAGACGTTCGCCACGCTATCGCCGATCCCCGGATTCCTTAAATGGCTTGGGCACACCATGGGGCAGGGCGATCCAAACCTTCTCTCCCAGGCCGAAAGGAAGGCGCTTAGCGCCGCAGCCGGGCGCGCATCGGGAGCCAAGGGGATTCTGAAATCCCTGTTATCCGATCCCGCCTGGCCCCAGGACCAGACCGTTTCCGAGGCGTTGCGCGCGCCCTTGTTGAAGCTGGCCGCGCGCTACCTGTTGGAAGAAAAAGGCTTGAACCTGCGGGCTCTGGACCCGGTTGCCCATTTCCATTTGTCCAACGGCGCCAGGATGGAAAGCCTCAACTGGCGAGCGGATTTATCGCCTCGGGGCGTCAGGAATTCCGCCACCATGATGATCAATTACCTCTATGACCTGAACAAGGTTGAAGAAAATCACGAAGCCTACACCGCGGACGGAAAGATCAAGGCTTCCGCCGCCGTGCGTAACCACCTGAAGGGGTGATGTCTTTGTTTTTCAGCTACTATAGTTGCCAGTTTTCCATGCATTGACAGGCCGCAACCATCGTGTAAATTTGCGCCCCCGTGAAGGATTCCAGGCCGTTTTAGGGCTATCAGCGGGCGTGGTGGAATTGGTAGACACGCAGGCTTTAGGTGTCTGTGACGCAAGTCATGGGGGTTCGAGTCCCTCCGCCCGCACCAATTTTTTTTACCTTGATTATGGTATTAGGATTTTTATGCAAATCACTGAAACTAAATCTGAAGGCCTGAGCCGCGAATTTAGAATCGCGCTGCCGGCCAAGGATATCGAAGAAAAAATCAGCCACCGCCTGAAGGAACTGGCGACAACCGCGCAACTGCCCGGGTTCCGGCCTGGCAAGGTTCCGGTGTCTGTGCTGCGGAAAAAGTACGGCCCGTCGGTAATGGGCGAGATACTGGAGCGCGCCGTCAACGATTCTTCACAGCAAGCCCTGGCGGAAAAAGGCTTGCGTCCGGCCATGCAGCCGCAGATCGAGGTGACTTCGTTTGAGGACGGTGGCGATCTTGAATACACGCTGGCCGTCGAGTTGCTGCCTGAAATCAAGCCGCTCGATTTCTCAAAAATCAAATTGCAGCGGATGACCGCCAAAGAAGACAAAAAAGACGTCGATGAAGCGCTTGCCAATCTGGCTAAGTCGCACGGTTCTTCCGCGCCCGTTAAGGAAAAACGCAAGACCAAGTCCGGCGATATTCTGATGATTGATTTTGTCGGCCGCATCGACGGCAAGGAATTTGCCGGTGGCAAGGCCGAGGGGTATGAGTTGACGCTGGGTTCCAACACCTTCATCCCCGGCTTCGAAGACCAGCTGATCGGTGCTAATGCCGGCGACGAGATCACGGTCAACGTCAGTTTCCCTGACAACTACGGGGCCGAGGAATTGTCGGGTAAAGCCGTTGTCTTCGACGTCACCGTGCATGAAATCAAAGAACAGGTTGAGTCTGCCATCGACGACGAACTGGCTAAAAAGTTAGGCCTGGAGAACCTGGACGCGCTCAAAAAATCCGTCACTGAAGAGCGCGGCAAGGAATTCGATCAGATGGCGCGCATGCACCTTAAACGGACGTTGCTGGATGAATTGGCCGAGGCGCATGATTTCGAAGTACCGGAAAAGCTCCTTGAGCAGGAATTCGAGCAAATCTGGGCGCAATATGAAGAACAGAAAAAGTCCAACAATCCCGACATCGCCAGCGAGGAAGAAAAAACCGAGGAAGAACAAAAAGTCGAATTTCGCGAAATTGCCGAGCGTCGAATCCGCTTAGGTCTGCTATTGTCGGAAGTCGGACGCTCCAACAACATCCAGATCGAGCAGGAAGATCTCAACAAACAGCTGATGGCGGAAGCCCGACGCCATCCCGGTCGTGAACAGGAAGTTTTAGAGCATTACAAGAAAAACCCGCAAGCCATGGAACAACTGAGCGCGCCCATTTTCGAGGAAAAGGTTGTCGATTTTATCATCGAACAAGCGACAATCACCGATAAAGCGATCAGCACGGATGATTTGATGAAGGCGATGCAGGAAGAACCGGCCAACCCCCAATCCAAAGCTCAGGCTAAGGCAAAAGCCAAACCCAAGCCGAAGGCTAAAAAACCGGCCAAAAAAGACAAGTAACCCGAGCCCCCCACAAGGAAGCCTCCAAAAATGACTAATTCCGGCGAATTTTATATGAACAACCTGGTTCCCATGGTAGTCGAGACGACCAACCGGGGCGAGCGCGCCTATGACATCTATTCAAGGCTGCTCAAGGAACGCATCATTTTTTTGACCGGCGGCGTCGATGATGGTGTTGCCAGCCTGGTCAGCGCGCAGTTCTTGTTCCTGGAATCGGAAAACCCCAAAAAGGACATTTCCTTTTACATCAATTCTCCGGGCGGCATCGTCACCTCGGGCCTCGCCATCTATGACACCATGCAATATATCCGCCCCGACGTTTCCACCGTCTGCATCGGCCAGGCGGCATCCATGGGGTCACTGTTGCTGTGCGCCGGGGCGCCGGGCAAACGCTACGCCTTGCCGCATTCCCGGATCATGGTTCACCAACCTTCCGGCGGCGCCCAGGGCCAAGCCACCGATATTGAAATTCAGGCTAGAGAAATTCTTTCGATGCGCGAAAGGCTGAACCAAATTTACGTCGAGCACACCGGCCAGAAACTATCCGTTATTGAAGAGGCCGTTGAACGCGATCGTTTCATGAGCCCGCAAGACGCCCTTGATTTCGGCATCATCGATGAAATCGTCACCAGCCGACCTATTGTTGACGATGATGGTGATTCCGACGGCAATGACGACAATAAAAATGGTAAGAAATCCGAAGACGATTAAGGAAACGATAATCTTTTATGTCCAGTTTAGGGCGCTCTGTACTTTTTAGCTTGAATTGGACAGGTCTAGAAAACCTCTTACTGCCCTCTCATCATCACAGAGCAAACTCTTTAAGTTGTTCTATTTATTAGTTTTTTGTGTGTTGTGTGGTTGGAGTTCAAATGCGTAAAATAAAACAACAAGGGAAGGGGCCGGTTAACCCAACGGAGTACTCATGAGCAAATCTACCGGCGGCGATTCAAAAAACACCCTATATTGCTCCTTCTGTGGCAAAAGCCAGCATGAAGTACGCAAGCTTATCGCGGGTCCGACAGTGTTCATCTGCGATGAATGCGTCGAATTGTGCATGGATATCATCCGTGAAGAGCATAAAACCAATCTGGTCAAAACCGGAGACGGCGTTCCCACGCCAATCGATATCTGCACCGTCCTGAATGACTACGTCATCGGCCAAGACCATGCAAAACGTGTTCTTTCCGTCGCCGTTCATAACCACTACAAGCGGCTCAACCACTCGGGCAAGAGCAACGATGTCGAACTGTCCAAATCCAATATTCTGCTGATCGGCCCCACCGGCTGCGGCAAGACGCTGCTGGCGCAGACCCTGGCGCGCATCCTGGATGTGCCGTTCACCATGGCCGACGCGACAACCCTGACGGAAGCCGGCTACGTCGGCGAAGACGTTGAAAACATCATCCTTAAGCTGCTGCAATCGGCCGATTACAATGTCGAGCGCGCGCAAAGAGGCATCGTTTACATTGACGAAGTCGACAAGATTTCCCGCAAATCCGACAATCCGTCCATCACCCGCGACGTTTCCGGCGAAGGGGTACAGCAGGCGTTGCTGAAAATTATGGAAGGCACCGTCGCCAGCGTACCGCCCCAGGGCGGGCGCAAGCATCCGCAACAGGAATTTCTGCAAGTCGACACCACCAACATCTTGTTCATCTGCGGGGGCGCCTTTTCGGGCCTGGACAAAATCATCTCGGCCCGTGGCGAAGGCACCACCATCGGCTTCGGCGCCGACGTGCGCGCCGCCGACGACCGTAATACCGGTGACATCCTGCGCGAAGTGGAACCGGAAGATTTGTTGAAATTCGGCCTGATCCCGGAATTCGTCGGCCGCCTGCCGGTGCTGGCGACCCTGGACGACCTGGATGAAGACTCTTTGGTCGAGATCCTGACAAAACCGAAAAACGCCCTCGTCAAACAGTACCAGCGCCTGTTTGAAATGGAAGACGTGCGCCTGACCTTCTCAGAAGATGCGATGACTTCCATTGCCCATAAGGCGTGCGCCCGCAAAACCGGGGCGCGCGGGCTACGCTCGATCATGGAAACGATTCTTCTCGACACCATGTTCGATTTGCCCGGCCTTGAGGGGGTCGAGGAAGTCGTCATCAGCCACGAAGTCGCCGATGATTTTGCAAAACCGCTCTATATTTATTCCGATCGCCAGGAAGACGTCGAAACCAGCGCCTGAAGAAAACCGTTTTTGGGGGAAAATGCCTGGCAATTTCCTGACTATCCCCCTTGAACGGCAGTGAAGACGAGACCATTTATGAAACTGGAAAACAACTTTTCTCAACGGTCATAAATTCCTTAAGCTTCGTATCTGGGACTGTGGCCGGCACCAACACAAAAAGGTGGATAATCCGTGACCTACCAAGTCGACATGTACCCCGTTCTTCCGCTTCGCGATATCGTTGTATTCCCTCATATGATCGTTCCTTTATTCGTCGGTCGGGACAAGTCCGTCCGGGCGCTCGAAGACGTCATGAAGGACGACAAGCAGATCTTACTGGTGGCCCAGAAAAACGCCGCCCAAGACGATCCTGCATCAGAAGACATCTATGATGTCGGCACCGTTTCCACGGTGTTGCAGCTACTCAAACTGCCCGACGGAACCGTCAAGGTGCTGGTCGAAGGGGTGCAACGGGCGAAGGTGCTGCGCTATGCCGACAAGGAAGATTTTTTCCTCGCCGAAGGGGAATTGATTCCCGATGACGAAGGCAATCCGCAAGAACTGGAAGCCCTGACGCGTTCCGTCATTTCCCAGTTTGAGAATTACATCAAGCTGAACAAAAAAATTCCGCCAGAAGTTCTTGTTTCCATTAACCAAATTGAAGATCCCACCAAGCTGGCCGATACCGTGGCGTCTCATTTGGCGCTGAAGATTTCCGAGAAGCAGGAGCTTCTGGAAGCGGAAACCGTCACCGAACGCCTGGAAAGTGTGTTTTCCCACATGGAAGCGGAAATCGGCGTTCTGCAAGTCGAGAAAAAAATCCGCAACCGGGTCAAACGCCAGATGGAGAAGACCCAGCGCGAGTACTATCTGAACGAACAGCTCAAGGCGATCCAGAAAGAACTGGGCGAAACCTCGGACGGCCAGGACGAAATCTCCGAAATCGAAGAAAAAATCGCCAAGACGAAGCTCAGCAAGGAAGCCAAAGAAAAGGCAACGACCGAGCTCAAAAAATTAAAATCCATGTCGCCGATGTCGGCCGAAGCAACCGTGGTGCGCAATTACCTGGACTGGATGCTGTCTATTCCCTGGAAAAAACGCTCGCGGATCAAAAAAGACATCAAGGTCGCCGGTGACGTTCTTAATGCCGACCACTACGGCCTAGAAAAGGTCAAAGAACGCATTCTCGAATATTTGGCCGTTCAGCAACGCACCAACAAGGTTTCCGGGCCTATTTTGTGCCTGGTCGGCCCGCCGGGTGTCGGCAAAACGTCTCTTGGCCAATCCATCGCCAAGGCGACGGGACGCAATTTTGTTCGCATGTCTTTGGGCGGCGTGCGCGATGAGTCTGAAATCCGTGGCCACCGGCGCACCTATATCGGCTCAATGCCGGGCAAGGTCGTCCAGGGCATGAAAAAGGCCAAGGCGTCAAACCCGCTATTCTTATTAGACGAAGTCGACAAGATGGGCCAGGATTGGCGTGGCGATCCGGCCTCGGCCCTGCTTGAGGTGCTTGACCCGGAACAGAATCACGCCTTCAACGATCATTACCTTGAGGTAGACTACGATCTGTCCGATGTCTTCTTCGTGACCACGGCCAATACCCTCAACATGCCTTCGCCCCTGCTTGACCGAATGGAAATCATTCGTTTGTCCGGCTACACCGAGGACGAAAAAGTTGAAATCGCCAGGCGTCACCTGATTACCAAGCAAATCGAGAAACACGGCCTGAAAAAGAAAGAATGGTCGATTTCGGAAACCGGTTTGCGGGACCTGATCCGTTACCACACTCGGGAATCCGGTGTGCGGAACATGGAACGCGAAATTGCCAATCTGGCACGCAAGGCGATCAAGGAAATCCTGATCGGTAAACACAAGAACGTCAATGTGACGCGGCGTAACCTTGAAAAGTGGGCCGGTGTACGACGCTACCGTTTCGGTGAAATTGAACTCGATGATATGGTTGGCGTTACAACCGGGCTTGCCTGGACGGAAGTCGGCGGCGAGTTATTGTCTATCGAGGCGGTGATGGTGCCAGGTAAGGGTAAAATGACGATTACCGGCAGGTTGGGTGAGGTGATGACCGAATCCATCCAGGCAGCAAAATCCTTCGTCCAGTCCCGGGCCCCGCAATTCGGTATTCATCCGACACTATTCAGGAAAAAAGACATCCACCTTCACGTTCCCGAAGGGGCAACGCCCAAAGACGGACCGTCCGCCGGTGTCGGCATGGTGACATCCATCGTATCCGTTCTGACCGGCATCGCTGTCAGTAAAGACACCGCCATGACCGGTGAAATAACACTCAGAGGCCGGGTCCTGCCGATCGGGGGCTTAAAGGAAAAGCTCCTGGCGGCGCTTCGCGGCGGCATTAAGACGGTGTTGATCCCCAGGGATAACGAAAAGGATCTGGTCGAAATTCCCGACAATGTTAAGAAGGGTCTGAAAATTATCCCCGTTTCCATGGTCGATGAAGTCCTAGAACATGCCCTTGTCAGCCCCCTGACTGCCCAGGATTGGGACGAAGATGCCGAGTTGGAGACCAATGCCCTGGCAGATGGTACGTCCTCGGGTGGCGATGACGAGCAATCTGGTGTGGTCAAACACTAGGCTATCCGTCTTTGATATCTGGCCGTTTTTCCTTCTGCCCCGGCCCGAAATACGAATTTCCCGATTCGCGGATTTCCCCCGGAATCGGGTTTTTCGCTGGCTTTTTTTGGAAAAACCCAAAGCTACGGAAGGAATTTTCCCGTAAAAATGATCATTATTATCAAAGCGAATCCAAAAAAGGTCCAAAAAACCGCATAAATCAGGGGAAAACTGCGGTTTGGCGATTGACGGGGTCAACTACCTGCTCTTATGCTTTTGCCTATGCAAAGGGTTTCGCGGGTATCACCTGAGTAACAAATATCCGCATTATCGAACCGTCTAGACGGTTCTTGTTCAGCACCACCATTTTAAAAGGGGGCTTTCCATTGAACAAAAATGATCTTGTCGCCGCTGTGGCGAGCCAAACTGGCTTATCCAAAGCTGATACTGCCAAGGCTATCAACGGCATTACGTCGGCCATTACTTCGTCCCTTCAAGGCGGCACGGAAGTCCGCCTTGTTGGTTTTGGAACTTTCAGCGTTTCGCGTCGGGCCGCCACGACTGGCCGCAACCCGCGTACGGGTGAAAAAATCCAAATCGCAGCGACCAACGTTCCTAAGTTCAAATCCGGCAAAGCGTTGAAATCCGCCGTTAACTAGGACGTCGTTAAAAAACTATGATGCCGGCTGCGCCTTTGGCGTGGCCGGTGTTGTTTTTGGGCTATACTTAACAAAAGGGCGGTTAGCTCAGTTGGGAGAGCAACTGGTTTACATCCAGTAGGTCGGCGGTTCGAACCCGTCACCGCCCACCATATACCTGTTGACACTCATGCAAGGGTGCATACGATGCACCCGGCCCGGCGAAACCCCGAACGGGCCGAATAAAGTTGCCAAGGGGGGTGTAGCTCAGTTGGTTAGAGCGCCGGCCTGTCACGCCGGAGGCCGCGAGTTCAAGTCTCGTCACTCCCGCCATTTTATCTCCAAGACTATCCATTAAAACGCTCCAGAAAGGTTGTAAAAAGGCTGCTTGTCAGGCATTTTATACGCCTAGATTGACCGGGCTTACTTAAAGACACCGGTTGTTCGTCCGCCAACAGACTCTGGCCATTTGGAAGGCTGCCGTGGACCAATTGCTCACCAATTACCTGCCTATCCTCATTTTCATCGGCATAGCCTCTGTTATTGCGGGTGTCTGTGTCGGAGCATCGTATCTGATAACGCCGCAAAAACCGGATGCCGAAAAAAATTCCGCCTACGAATGCGGGTTCGAGCCATTTGACGATGCGCGCCATAAATTCGACGTCCGCTTCTATCTGGTCGCGATCCTGTTCATCATCTTCGACCTGGAAGTCGCCTTTCTGTTTCCGTGGTCGGTAACGCTGAGCAAAATCGGCGTTTTCGGGTTCTGGTCGATGATGATCTTCTTATTCATTCTGACCATCGGCTTTATTTACGAATGGCGAAAGGGCGCGCTCGAATGGGAATAATAGACCCCACGGCCAGCGCACCGCTGCCGCCCGGGCCGGAACAAGACGCCTTTCTCCGGCAAGTCACCGGGGAAATGCAGGACCAGGGGTTCGTGCTCGCCAACGTGAACAAGCTGGTGAATTGGGCGCGCACCGGATCCTTATGGCCGATGACCTTCGGTCTCGCGTGCTGCGCCGTGGAAATGATCCACGCCTATATGCCTCGCTATGACCTGGACCGTTTCGGCGTCGTGCCAAGGCCGAGCCCGCGCCAGTCCGACGTTATTATCGTCGCCGGCACCCTGACCAACAAAATGGCCCCCGCCTTTCGCAAGGTCTATGACCAGATGGCGGAGCCGCGTTACGTAATTTCCATGGGCTCGTGCGCCAACGGTGGCGGGTATTACCATTATTCCTATTCCGTGGTTCGCGGATGTGACCGGGTGGTGCCGGTCGATATTTACGTTCCGGGATGCCCACCCACCGCCGAAGCCCTGGTTTACGGCATCCTTCAACTGCAAAAGAAAATTAACAGGACCGGAAAGCTCTGGCGTTAACCGACGGCCTCAGGCCTGGCTAACGTCCCCAACCGGTAACGAGAGTATGGATTTGGCTTTAAAAGAACTCGGTGATTACATCGCCGGCCAGTTGCCCAGAAACATATTGGGCACCGAGGTTGTACGGGGCGAGTTGACCGTGCGCGCCCAGCCGGAAAGCATCGTCAAAGTATTGTCCTTCCTGCGCGATGACGTCAGTTGCCGCTTCAAGCAATTGGTTGATATTTGCGGAGTCGATTTTCCCGAGCGCACGCCACGCTTCGAAGTCGTCTACAACCTGCTCAGTCTGATCAACAATACCCGGGTGCGGGTCAAGGTTGACGCCGAAGATAAAAAACCTGTTCCATCCGTGACAGGCGTTTTCAGTTCCGCCGACTGGTGGGAAAGAGAAGCCTGGGACATGTTCGGAATTTATTTTTCGGACCATCCCGACCTTCGCCGCATCCTCACCGACTACGGCTTCGAAGGCCACCCGCTGCGCAAGGATTTTCCGCTCACCGGGTATGTGGAAATTCGCTACGACGATGAGCAAAAGCGCGTCGTTTACGAACCAGTGAAACTGACCCAGGAATTCCGCAGTTTTGACTTCTTAAGTCCCTGGGAAGGGGTGCAGAAAATGCTGCCCGGTGACGAAAAGGCTATCGCCGAAGAAGAAAAAGAAGAATCCTGATGGCCGAAACCCAGATCAGGAATTTCAATCTCAATTTCGGCCCGCAACACCCGTCGGCCCATGGCGTGCTGCGCCTGGTTCTGGAAATGGACGGCGAAATTATTGAGCGCGCCGATCCCCATATCGGCCTGTTGCACCGGGGCACGGAAAAGCTCATCGAACACAAAAGCTACGTTCAGGCGGTGCCCTATTTTGATCGCCTCGATTACGTCTCGCCGCAAAACCAGGAACACGCCTTTGCCCTCGCCGTTGAAAAGCTGCTCGACCTGGAAGTACCGCCCAGGGCCCAATATATTCGGGTGCTTTATGCCGAAATCGGCCGGGTTTTGAACCATATCTTTACGGTCTCCGCCTTCGCCATGGACACCGGGGCGATGACGCCGATGTTGTGGATGTTTGAAGAACGCGAAAAATTGATGGAATTTTGCGAACGCGCCTCCGGCGCCCGCATGCACGTGAACTATTTCCGTCCCGGCGGCGTTGCCTGCGATACGCCCCCCGAATTGCTGGACGATATCAGCGCCTGGGCTGAACAGTTTCCTAAAATGATTGATGATTGCGAAACGCTGCTGACGGAAAACCGCATCTTCAAAGAGCGCACCGTCGATATCGGGGTCATTACAGCCGAGCAATGTTTTGATTGGGGCTTCACCGGGCCTAATCTGCGCGCCGCCGGAGTCGCCTGGGACCTGCGCAAGTCACAACCCTATGACGTTTACGACAAAATGGACTTTGATCTTCCCGTCGGCAAACACGGTGATTGTTACGACCGCTATCTGGTGCGTATTTACGAAATGCGCCAATGCCTGCGCATCATCAGGCAATGCCTGGATAATATGCCGGGCGGCCCGTGCAAAACCAACGACCGCAAAATCTCGCCGCCGCCACGGGCCGAAATGAAAAATTCCATGGAAGCCCTCATTCATCACTTCAAACTTTATACCGAGGGCTACCACGTTCCTACCGGCGAGACCTACACCGCCGTCGAGGCCCCGAAAGGGGAATTCGGCGTCTATCTGATATCTGACGGCACTAACAAACCGTATCGTTGTAAAATAAGAGCCCCCGGCTTCGCCCATCTACAGGGCCTGAACCTTCTGTCCAAGGGACACATGCTGGCCGACATCGTCGCCAATATCGGCTCGCTCGACGTCGTGTTTGGAGAAATAGACCGATGACCGGCGGGCCGGAAACTTTCACCTTCAACGACGAAAACGTGGAAAAGGCCAAGGCCATTCTCGCCAAGTACCCGGAAGGCTGGCAGGAAAGCGCGGTGATGCCGTTGTTGGACCTGGCGCAACGGCAAAACCAAGGCTGGCTACCGAAAGCGGCCATGGACTTTGTCGCCGATATGTTGGGAATGGCGCCGATCCGGGTCTACGAAGTCGCCACATTCTACACCATGTACAACACCAAGCCCGTCGGCAAACACCACGTCCAGGTTTGCAGCAACCTGCCGTGCTGGCTTCGCGGGTCGGACGAAATAATCGGCCAGTGCAAAAAATCCTTAGGCATTGATTTCGGCATGACGACCGAAGACGGTCTGTTCACGCTCAGCGAAGCGGAATGCCTGGGCGCCTGCGTCAACGCGCCGATGATTCAAATCGGCGATGACTATTTCGAGGATTTGGACGCTTCTTCAACCAAGTCCATCCTCGACGATTTGAAGAACGGCGTTTCCCCAAAATCGGGGTCACGCACCGGTCGTCACACGTGCGAACCGGCAGGCGGGCTAACGTCCCTGACCGGCAAAGATAAAGATGCGGAGGTTAAATAATGCTGAAAGATCAGGACCGCATTTTCAACAATATCTACGGCCTCGAAGACACCAGCCTTAATGGCGCCAAAAAACGCGGCGACTGGAACAAGACAAAATCCATCCTCGCCAAGGGGCGTGAAAAAATCATCGCGGAAATCAAGGGTTCCGGATTGCGCGGGCGCGGCGGCGCCGGTTTTTCCACCGGCATGAAATGGTCGTTCATGCCCAAGGAAGCCAGCGAAAGGCCTCATTACCTGGTCATTAACGCCGACGAAGGTGAACCCGGCACCTGCAAGGATCGTGAGATTCTCCGCAACGAACCGCACAAACTGATCGAAGGCGCACTGTTGGCGGCCTTCGCCATGGGCGCCAACACTGCCTATTGTTATGTGCGCGGTGAATTCTTCCGCGAAACCGAGGCGCTTGGGCGCGCCGTAGATGAGGTCTACGCTGCCGGGCTGATCGGGCCGGATGCCTGCGGGTCGGGCTATGCCTTCGATTTTTATGTCCACCGAGGCATGGGCGCCTATATCTGCGGCGAGGAATCGGCACTGATCGAAAGCCTTGAAGGCAAGAAAGGCCAGCCCCGTCTGAAGCCGCCGTTCCCGGCCAATGTTGGTCTCTATGGGTGTCCGACAACGGTCAATAACGTCGAATCGATTGCCGTCACGCCGGCGATCATGCGCCGTGGCGCCAACTGGTTCGCTGATCTCGGCAAGCCCAACAACACCGGCACCAAGCTTTTCAATATTTCCGGTCACGTTAACAATCCGTGCACCGTTGAAGAAGAAATGGGTATCCCGCTAAAAGTTTTGATCGAAAAACATGCCGGCGGGGTGCGCGGCGGCTGGAACAACCTGAAGGCCATCATCCCCGGCGGGTCGTCGGTACCGATGCTGCCGAAATCTATTTGCGATACGGTGCATATGGATTTTGACTCGCTGGGCGAGGTCAAATCCGGATTAGGCACCGCCGCCGTCATGGTCATGGACCAATCGACAGACCTGGTGCGCGCCATTTGCCGCCTGTCTCGGTTCTACAAACATGAAAGCTGCGGCCAGTGTACACCGTGCCGGGAAGGCACCGGCTGGATGTGGCGGATGATGGAACGGCTGGCCGATGGCTCCGCCGAGTTGGAAGAAATCGATCTTTTGGAAGAAGTCACCCGCCAGATAGAAGGTCATACCATTTGCGCCCTCGGCGATGCTGCCGCCTGGCCGATCCAGGGACTGATGCGCCATTTCCGCGACGACATTGAACAACGCATCATCGAGCGCATAGCTCGCGATAGAGAAGCGGCTTAAGGGTACAAGAGATGCCAAAAATGACCATTGACGGTGTCGAGGTCGAAGTCGAAGCGGGGCTGACCGTGCTTCAAGCTTGCGAGCTGGCGGGAAAGGAAATTCCCCGTTTCTGTTTCCATGAACGCTTGACCGTCGCCGGCAATTGCCGCATGTGCCTGGTCCACATGGAACGCGCACCGAAACCGATTGCGTCGTGCGCGATGCCGGTTGCCGA
The DNA here is from genome assembly GCA_036446135.1 of Rhodospirillales bacterium. GTDB lineage: Bacteria > Pseudomonadota > Alphaproteobacteria > Rhodospirillales > Casp-alpha2 > Casp-alpha2. The sequence goes on from JAZFSL010000090.1 coordinate 15,934, forward strand.
GGGCATGGTTATTAAAACGGATACCGAAGAAGTCCGCAAAATGCGTCGCGGCGTGATGGAATTTCTGCTCATCAACCATCCCCTTGATTGCCCGATCTGCGACCAGGGCGGGGAATGTGACTTGCAGGACCAGGCCATGGGCTACGGCACCGACCGGGGGAGGTTCCATGACAA
>JAZFSL010000091.1:0-2673 GCA_036446135.1 Rhodospirillales bacterium
CCCATGTTCAATCTGGAGGTATTGGTGACTCGAAGGGTCAAAGATGGCCGGGTCTTTGGTCCCCGGGAGATTATCGATCGGAGTACCGCCCTGCTGATGCTGACCCGCTGGGGGGCCGATTATGTCCTGCGCAATGAAGAGCTGGGTTCGCTGGAACCCGGCAAGCTGGCAGATCTGGTGGTTCTGGACAAGAATCCTCTGGACCGCAACGTGGCGGATGAAGACCTGTCTGAAATTAAGATTCTAGCTACTGTGATCGGAGGAGATGTGGTGTATGGGGCGCTGACAGCTGACAACTGACAGCTGATTTTCAGGAGAGGCTTGACTAACAGTCCTAACCTTTAGAATTGACGAGCTGAGCTGGAAACTTTTTCGTTTGAAAGTGACTGTCGATTCTAGATTGGTTGCGGGTGAGGGATTTGAACCATGTTTGAGTTGTTGATTTTTCTTGATGGGAACAAACCGCTAGGAGCGTGAGCCAGCGGCTTTGCTGCTTCGTGACGGTGTAAGATACTGTGTAAGTCGGTGCTTCAGAGTCACATGCATGAGTGGGTATAAGCTATTGATTACAAGTATCTTAAAGACCTTATAGCATACCGGAACGCTGTTGAACACCTCCGAGTATCGCCTTGGCGGTTTCTTCCGGCATATCGGCGGCCTCGGCGGCGCTCTTTGCATTCATTACGGCCTCATCTAGTCGGCCAGAGATGGCGGCGAACAGTTCGTCAATATCTTGCTCGTGGAAGCCCGCGTTGCGTCCGGTCTGGTAGAAGTGGCGCGGCGTGATCTGGCGCAATCGGTAGTAGCGTCGGTTGCCGATCGCCATGGCGAGCTTGACCGCGTGCGGTGAATCGTACGGGTCAGCGGACATGACATCGTAGAGTGGTGTGAGGCTGAATCCATCCGGGGTCAGAAACACCGAGAAATTCTTCGCGTGGCCATCGATGGCGGCTAGCAGCCAGAAGACAATCTGGGCCTTGAAAAAAAGGAGCCTGTCCTCATGCGGCGCAGCCGCCTGATTGAGAAAGTCCAGGACCGCAGGGATACTGGGACCCCCGTCGCTCTCATATTTGCGGGACGGCGGCACGCCGAAGGCCTGACACAAATCTTCCTGCGGCAGGCGGTAGAGGATGCCCTCCTCCCACCTGCGGTCAAAGCGCTCGACGACGATGACGGGCTTGTCATCGAAAAAAGCGACCTCGGCGTTTGCCGTAGGTACTCCTAATTCCGCGCAGATTTTCAGACAGAGCCATTCATTCCATGGCGAATCCGAGAGGTCGGCGCCCTGAGGCCCTTCGCGCATCGCGGGTTTGAAGATGTGTGATGTCGGCGTTGTGCCTTCCGGCATCTGCCAACTGTCATCAATGCGCAGGTAAGCTGTTTTTTCCTGCATGCCGGCGATGGAAATGCGCCAGTCGTCATCATGCTGCATGCCGAGGGGGTTGGTCGCGAGATTGGCAAGACGGCAAGCAATCTCCTCATCGCTGACCGGACGGTGGCGCATCTGGGTTGGATCGCCGGGATCGTCTCCTTCAGGAAGGAAGCGCAGGGCGCCGACACAGTCCCGACCGATCGCGGTGAGTAGGTCGAAGGTCCGGGCACTCTCGGCGTCCTCGCGTGCGGCGATCGTTGCCCGCACGGTTTGATCATCTGGGAGAAGGCCGTCAAAGACGTTTGCAACCGCATCGCCGGTAAACTGCCGGTCGGACAGTGGCAGGGAAAGGGAAACGGGGAAGGCCAGGCGCGACTCCAACCATTCTTGCGTATAGCGGAAGGCCGTCGCCCCGGTGGGCGCACGGCTATAGATACCGACGTGGCTCTTGCCGACATAGACATCCAGCGCACGAGATTGTCGTTTCCTTCCCATGTCAATAGGCCGATGCAGTGAAGGTCGCCGGTTGGCGGTCGGTGACAGTAAGATCGAGATCAAGCGCGGCTAGGACTTTCAGAAACGTATCTAGCCGCGATGAGAACGCACCGGTTTCTAGATTGGAAATGACTTTCTGCGTGGTAGATGCCTTCCGGGCAAGGTTGATCTGCCGCCAGCCTTTCTTTCTACGGGCGGTGCGGATCAGGACCCCAAGCTGCTTTTCGTTTCTAATAATCACAACATATCTCCCGAATATTCCGTAAACAGCATATAGCCAATTTATCCTTTTTAAGGGATATTGTCAATTTATCCCTTTTATGGTATATATCGTTTTTATCCCGTTTAGGGTATATGGGAGAGGCATCAGTCAGAACGACTGGTTCACAGTGTCACACCTGTTAGAAAAGTACGATGCTTGCCATCAGTTGTCCGTGCTAGCACCGACAGCACCACAGTCCTATCCATATCAAAAGGAATTCGGTTACTCCGAACAGGTGGATTGTATGTTTTTCAACACTGTCTCATGTCCAGATTCAGGTCAGTTTCCAAATAGTCTGGTTCCTCAGATGGAACGGAAAAGGGGAACAGTCTTTTCTGTTTCGAAATCTTTTCTCTCATCCGTCCCTTCCCGCACCTCGACACTTATTCGGTTCATTCCTCAAGCGACCGTGTTACAATTTCCCGCGCACATGAGCATTTAGACCGGAAGCGAATCGGCTCACCTTTTTAAACTCAACCGTGCGCCCGTAGCTCAGCCAGGATAGAGCAACGGACTTTTAATCAGAGCCCCTGAGTTTCACAAC
>JAZFSL010000092.1:0-4752 GCA_036446135.1 Rhodospirillales bacterium
CCTATGAGGCAGACCCAAAAGCAATTCGCGGCCTCGGCGCTTTTGTCACCGCCGGCATCACCAGCCTTTGGGGGTTGCTGCCATGAGTATTCTACGTGAAACCCATAGCCCACCGTTCTTCACGGTGATCTATACCTCGCCGCCGAAAGATTTCGATGGCACCAGTTTTGCGGAGACGGCCTCAATGCTGGTGACGCTGGCCGCCACCATGCCCGGCTATCTGGGCTTTGAGAACGATACCGCTGCCGAAAAGCGGAGCGTCTGCGTATGTTACTGGGACACCTTCGCCTCTCTGTCACATTGGCTGGAAAAGGCCAAGGAATGGACGCCCGGAGAACCGAGCCTGAAGATATTGCTTTGCACGACAGGCTGTCTGTGGCCGTGGCTGGTTGAAGAGCACCAAGCAAACCTGGAAATGCAGACCCGCAGGGTCGCTTAGAACGGGCTTTCCCCCTGGCTTCGGCAACTTACCTTAACTAAAAATGGGTTAAGGGTATTTTTATTCGCTATTTCAAGGGCTTTTCGCAATCCTGTTTGCTTGAAAATGGCATGGGCCTGCATTACTTTAAACTCCTGAGTTAGCCGCGATGAATGGCTTGATATTCTGCGTAAACGGCAACCGGGAGAAACTATGGCCAAGGCTTCAAAAACCGCTTCCAAAAAAACTTCAAAGAAAAAGAAAGCGCCCGTAAAGGTCGCGAAAAAAGCCGCGAAAAAAAATAAGGGCGCTTCAGCTGAGGAATCACTCCACGCCTATCGCCAGATGCTGCTGATCCGCCGTTTCGAGGAAAAGGCCGGCCAGTTGTACGGAATGGGCCTGATAGGTGGGTTTTGCCACCTCTATATCGGCCAGGAAGCCGTTGTCGTCGGCATGATGGCGACGGCGGGCGAAAACGATTCCGTCATTACCAGTTACCGCGATCACGGTCACATGCTGGCCTGCGATATGGACCCCAAGGGCGTCATGGCTGAACTGACCGGCAGGCGCGGAGGTTATTCCAAGGGTAAGGGCGGTTCCATGCATATGTTTAGCCGCGAAAAGAATTTCTTCGGCGGCCACGGCATCGTCGGCGCGCAAATTCCACTGGGAACCGGCCTCGCCTTCGCCAACAAGTACCGTAAAGACGGTGGCGTTTGTCATGCCTATTGCGGCGACGGCGCCATCAACCAGGGCCAAATTTACGAAGCCTTCAACATGGCCGAACTTTGGAAACTGCCGGTGATCTACGTCATCGAAAACAACCGCTACGGCATGGGAACTTCAATCGAGCGCGCATCGGCGACGACCGAATTGTATAGAAGAGGCGACTCATTCGGCATTCCCGGCGCACAGGTCGACGGCATGGACGTCGAGGCGGTGCGGGCGGCGGGTGAAAAGGCCGCCGAATGGTGCCGTGCCGGCAAGGGGCCCTTTATCCTGGAAATGAAGACCTACCGCTATCGCGGCCATTCCATGTCGGACCCAGCAAAATACCGCGACAAGGAAGAAGTCTCTAAAGTGCGCAAGGAAAGCGACCCCATCGACAACCTGCGCGACATACTGATTAGCGCCAAAATCACCAACGAAGCGGCCCTGAAAGACATCGACAAGGAGATCAAAGCGATTGTCATGGCAGCCGCCGAATTCGCCCAAGCCAGCGAAGAGCCTGCCTTGTCGGAGCTTTATACCGACATTCTTTTGGAGGCCTGAGACATGGCTATCGAAATTCTGATGCCGGCTTTGTCGCCGACCATGACCGAAGGAAAAATCGCCAAATGGGCGAAAGCCGAAGGCGACGTTGTTGCCGCCGGCGATGTGCTGGCTGAAATCGAAACCGATAAAGCGACCATGGAAGTCGAGGCCGTAGACGATGGCATCTTGGGCAAAATCCTCATCGCTGAGGGCAGCGAAGGTGTGGTGGTCAATACGCCCATTGCCATCATAGTCGAAGAGGGCGGGGATGCTTCCGATGTGGCCGTTTCCGCCGCCCCCAGCCCAGTGGCTCCCTCGGCGGAGATCGCAGCAGCTCCCACCACGGCGGCCCCAAGCCAGGCAATCATCGCGCCGGAACTCGATACCACCGGCTCGACGATCAACCAGACCGTGCGCGAAGCATTGCGTGACGCCATGGCCGAAGAAATGCGCGCCGACGCAGATGTCTTTTTGATGGGTGAGGAAGTCGCCCAGTATCAGGGCGCCTATAAAATCAGCCAGGGCTTGTTAGAGGAATTCGGCTCGGGACGCGTCATCGACACGCCGATTACCGAGCACGGATTTGCCGGTTTAGGCGTCGGGGTATCCTTTAGCGGGCTTAAGCCGATCGTTGAATTCATGACCTTCAATTTTTCCATGCAGGCCATGGACCAGATCATTAATTCGGCGGCCAAGACGCTGTATATGTCCGGCGGTCAAATGGGGTCGCCGATCGTATTCCGCGGCCCCAACGGGGCGGCGTCGCGCGTCGCAGCTCAACATTCCCAGTGCTACGCATCCTGGTTCGCCCACATCCCGGGGCTGAAAGTTGTCTCGCCCTGGTCCGCCGCCGACGCCAAGGGATTACTGAAATCCGCTATCCGTGATCCCAACCCGGTGATCTTCCTGGAAAACGAAATCCTCTATGGGCAGAGCTTCGATGTCCCTGACGATCCCGACTTCACCATCCGAATCGGGCCCGCCAAGATTGAGCGCCCCGGCACCGACGTTACCATCACCGCCTTTTCCCTGATGGTCGGTGTTGCCCTAGAGGCAGCGGAGATGCTGGCGGCAGACGGTATCGAAGCCGAAGTCATTAACCTTCGCACCCTGCGCCCTCTGGATACCGAAACGATCGTCCAATCGGTCAGGAAAACGAACCGGCTGGTCAATGTCGAGGAAGGCTGGCCGACGGCCGGCATCGGCGCGGAAATTGCGGCCTTGATGATGGAACACGCCTTTGACGACCTGGACGCACCCGTCGTCCGCGTCACCGGCGAAGACGTGCCCATGCCTTATGCTGCCAACCTGGAAGCGCTAGCCTTACCCAAGGCGCATAACGTCATCGAGGCGGCTAAAGCCGTCTGTTACCGGTAGAGGCGGGGGAGGGAACGCATCATGCCGATACAGATTCTCATGCCCGCCCTGTCACCGACCATGACCGAGGGCAAAATTGCCAAATGGCTAATAAAAGAAGGCGACACCGTTGAATCCGGCGACGTGCTGGCAGAAATAGAAACCGATAAAGCGACCATGGAGGTCGAGGCCGTCGACGAAGGCACGCTGGGTAAGATCGTTGTCGCCGAAGGCACCGAAGGGGTGCCGGTCAACCAGATCATCGCGCTGATACTGGAAGACGGCGAAGATAAATCGGCGCTGGATGGTGCGACTGAAGCGCCCACAGCCAAACCTGCGCCCACGCCAGCTCCTGCGGCTGAACCTGCACCCGTTGCGCCCACACTGGCGCCGGCGCCAGCGGCCACCGCACTAAGTCAAACTGGTAGTCGCACCATCGCAAGCCCCTTAGCGAGACGTCTTGCAACAGAGCGTGGCATCGACCTTGCCGCCATTTCCGGCAGCGGCCCCCGGGGGCGTATTGTAAAAAGCGATGTTGAAGGGGCCGCACCAGGCACTGCTCCCAGCGCCGCCACACCACCCGTTGCGGGTCTTAACGTCGACGATCCACTGCTCGGCACCATGCCCGAATACGAAGCCGTGCCCAATTCATCCATCCGCAAAATCATTGCCCAGCGGCTGACCGAGTCGGCCCGCGAGGTGCCGCATTTCAACATCTCTATGGATGTCGAAATCGATACGCTTTTGGATACCCGCAAGCGCTTGAATGCAAAAGAAGACGGGGATTTCAAAATTTCCGTCAATGACTTCATCGTCAAGGCATCGGCGCTTGCCTTGCTGCGTGTTCCCGCCGCCAATGCGTCTTATACCGAAGAATCGACGCTGTTTTACAAGCGCGCTGACATCTCCGTCGCCGTCTCCATCGACGGCGGCCTGATCACGCCGGTGGTCCGCGATGCCGCAAACAAGGGGCTGGCTGCCATCTCGGGCGAGGTCAAGACCCTCGCCGGGCGGGCCAAGGCCGGGCAATTGCAGCCCGAAGAATACCAGGGCGGCACCTTTACCATTTCCAACCTTGGCATGTTCGGAGTCAAATCATTTACCTCGATCATCAACCCGCCGCAGGGCGCGATCCTCAGTGTCGGCGCCGGCGAACAGCATGCAATAGTTAAGTCGGGCGCCTTATCCATCGCCACCGTTATGTCGCTGTCCCTGGCCGTCGATCACCGCTGCATCGATGGCGCCACGGCGGCGGCGTTCATCAAGGAACTGAAGGGCATCTTGGAAGAGCCCCTTCAGTTCATGTTGTAGGGCGCACGCCATGGCCGACACCTCGTTTGACGCAATCATCATCGGCGGCGGCCCCGGCGGGTACGTCACGGCGATCAGAGGCGCACAATTGGGCCTCAAGGTCTGCGTCGTCGAGAAACAGCACCTGGGCGGCATCTGCCTCAACTGGGGCTGCATCCCGACCAAGGCGCTGCTGCGTTCGTCGGAAATATTCCACAACATGAAACACGCCGAAGATTACGGGTTATCGGCCAAGAGCGTCAGTTTCAATCTGAAAAAAGTCGTCGAGCGGTCGCGCGGGGTTTCAACCCAACTCAGCCAGGGCGTCGGTTACTTGCTAAAGAAAAACAAGGTCACCGTTATCGATGGCGAGGCAAAACTGAACGGGTTCGTGAAAGGCGGGGGCAAAGTCAACGTGACCAAGGACGGTAAGG
>JAZFSL010000093.1:0-2689 GCA_036446135.1 Rhodospirillales bacterium
GGTTTGCTTGTCAACAAGCAGGTATTCTTCTTCAATGCCGATGGTAAAAGGCGGCTCCGTATAGGCCATCAGAATTCCCGTACTTCGTGCAGTCCGTCTAGTTGCAGAATTTCTTTCATTACGCCCGCCAATATCCCGGCCCAGCGTTCTATTCCCTGGCTGTTCATGACCTGATCCTGGTTGATCTCAATAACGCAATTGGCTAGCCCGGCGGCAGCGCCGTGCAGGTTGATGGTATAGGCCAACTCGCGGCCGGAATAAGGCAGGTTATCGCCGATGTGCAGTCCCAAGGCCTCGAGCTTTTCGATTAATGGCCGGGCGATACGGGGATCGCGGTTCCACAATACCCCGGCGTCCCAGGGCCTGTCCTCGTCACCGTAACCGGGGCTGAAGCTGTGGATGGAAAACAAAGCCGGTGTAGCGCGCCGCCACAGGTGCGCCAATCCCTGATTGACGGCCTCGTGATAGGGGTCGAACAACGCTGCCACGCGGGCTTGTCCAGCGTCTTCAGGCAAATTGTTGTTGCCGGGGATGGCCGTGCCGTCGCTGACTTCCGGGATCGATTCCGGGTGACCTGGCGGTCGGTTGAGGTCGATCACCAGCCGCGAATATCCCGCCAGCACGGCTGGTGCACCCAAATCCCTGGATAGATGGCGCGTAACACCGGCTGCCCCGATGTCATAGGCGATGTGGCGCTGGAACTGATCCAATTCGATACCGAGGTGATCCAGGCAGGCAGGCACGGCAGCGCTGGCGTGGTCGCATACCAGCAACACCGCCGCTGCCCCATCGGGGTTGATGGATTCCAACGGTGGAGGGTTGTCGGGGCCGATTTTTACCAAGTGCCGGTGCTTCCCATGGACAGCCACGGCTCGATGGGTTCCAGGGCATCACCTTTTTGCAGCAGTTCGACGGAGATGCCGTTCGGCGAGACGACAAAGGCCATGCGCCCGTCGCGGGGCGGGCGGTTTATGGTGACGCCTGCGTCCATCAATCGTTGGCAGGCGGCATGGATATCATCAACGCCAAAGGCCAGATGTCCGAAATTGCGCCCGCCGGAATATTCTTCCGGGTCCCAGTTATAGGTCAGCTCGATCTCGGCCTCCGGGGTTTCATCGGCGACGAGGAAGATCAGGGTATAACGTCCGGCCTCGTTGTCTTTGCGCCGGGTTTCCTTGAGGCCAAGTTTGTTGAAGAAATTCAAGGTCGCCTCGACGTCCGAAACCCGGATCATGGTGTGCAGGTATTTCATTTTTTAGGAGTCTCCTTTATCCATTAGCTCAGATTATAACGCGAAGCTGGGGACGATGCATTGACGAACGATCTGCTGAACACCGAAAAATGCGGCAAAGTCGCGATTATCACCATTACTAACCCGCCGGTGAATGCGCTTGGCGCTGGGGTCCGTCAGGGCATCGCCGAGGCCATCGACAAGGCCCAAGCCGATCCGGCAATCACGGCCCTGGTGCTGGCCGGCCAGGGACGATGTTTTTGCGGTGGCGCGGATATCACAGAATTCGGCCATCCGGTGATTGACCCATCTTTGCCGGAGGTTATCGCTAAAATCGAGGCCTGTTCAAAGCCGGTCGTGGCGGCGCTGCACGGGGTCAGTTTCGGCGGCGGGTTCGAGTTGCCGCTGGGAAGTCATTTTCGTATCGCCGACGCTTCCGCTCAGGTGGCGCTGCCCGAAGTCACGCTGGGCCTGATTCCCGGCGCCGGGGGCACGCAGCGTCTGCCGCGCCTGATCGGGGTGGACAAGGCGCTCGACATGATCCTGAGCGGCTCTCCGGTCGGCGCCGAAGAGGCCCTGGCGCTCGGCATTATCGACGAATTAACGGATGGGGATTTGCTGGAAGCAGCCATTTTGTTCGCCGAAGCCCGTGTTGCCGACAATAGCCCGTTGAAAAGGACCAGCGCGCTTCAGGTGACGCCGCCGCAAGTTGGATATTTCGAAGAACGGCGGGAAAAAATCAAACGCCGGGCCCGCGGCCTGATCGCGCCGGGGCATTGCATTACCAGTGTCGAGAACGCCGTCACCTTGCCCTTCGTCGAAGGCCTAAAAAAAGAACGGCAATTGTTCGTTGAATGCCGGGAATCTGAACAATCGGCGGCCCAGCGCCATATCTTTTTCGCCACCCGGAATGTCGCCAAAATTCCCGATGTGGCGAAAGACACCCCCGTTGACGCCATAGAGACCGCCGCCATCGTCGGTTGCGGCACCATGGGCGGCGGCATCGCCATGACCTTTGCCAATGCCGGCCTTCCGGTGAGCGTGATGGAAACTTCGAAAGAGGCACTGGAAAAGGGTCTAGCCAGGATTTTCGGCCAGTACACCGCAATGGTGCAAAAAGGCCGTATTTCTGAAGAAGAGATGCTCTGCCGCATGAAACTGGTCAAAGGTGTTACCGGTTATGGGTCTTTAAAAGACGCCGACATCGTCATCGAAGCCGTGTTCGAGGATATGGAGATCAAAAAACAGGTTATGCTTGCCCTGGATAAAGCCTGCAAGCCAGGTGCTATCCTCGCCACCAACACATCGACGATGGACATAGACGCCATCGCCGCCGCTACGACGCGCCCGGACAAGGTCATCGGCACGCATTTTTTCAGCCCCGCCCACATCATGCGGTTAATGGAAAACGTGCGCGGTGCAAAATCGTCGCCGGAAACCATCGCTTCGGTGATGACG
>JAZFSL010000094.1:0-2432 GCA_036446135.1 Rhodospirillales bacterium
GTCTTGCATCTGTGGACTCTCCCAGTCTCAGCTCGAAGTGTCCCTATATTTGACTCCCGAGCATCCCAACCCTTCGAAAAACCTTTAGCGGACTTCTCTTAAATATATTTTTTTAGGACTTCCAGAATATCGCCGCCAAGATCGTCGCGCCTAGCGGCAAATGCAACATTGGCTTCTACAAAACCCAGTTTTGTCCCGCAATCAAATCTTTTGCCGTCAATGCGAAGGCCATGCAACGGAACATCAGCCAACGTCGCCGCCAGCGCGTCCGTCAACTGGATCTCGCCACCGGCGCCGGTCATTTTTTTATCCAGATGGACGAAGATTTCCGGCTGCAGGATATAACGTCCGATGATCGCCAAGCGTGACGGCGCATCGGCCGGATTCGGCTTTTCCACCAGGCCGCGGGTGCGGGCTAAACGGCCGTCATCTTCTTCAACGTCCAAAATGCCATAGCGGCTGGTGTGTTCCTGGGCGACTTCTTCGGTGGCAACGACATTGCCGCCGGTATCCCGGTACACATCCATCATCTGCGACAGACAGCCGGGCGTTGCCTGCATCAAATCATCGGCCAACAGGACGGCGAAGGGCTCGTCGCCGATAAATTCTTTGGCGCACCAAACAGCATGACCTAACCCCAAGGGTTCCGGTTGATGGACGACGTCAACACGGGCGGGTTTGGGAAAATCTCGAGTGATGGATTTCAGGGCGTCCGTTTTGCCGCCGGCTTCTAGCGCCGCTTCAAGATTGGCGACCGAGCCCAAATGGTCTTCGATTAGGTTTTTTTTGCCCGGCGCCGTTACCAGAATCAGATCCTCGATCCCGGCATCCAGGGCTTCTTCGACGGCGTACTGGATCAACGGCTTGTCGACCACCGGCAACATTTCCTTGGCCAGCACCTTGGTTGCCGGCAAAAACCTGGTTCCCAGACCGGCAACCGGAAAAATGGCCTTCTTAACTGCCTTGACCATGAAACAATCCCAATAATTCATTGAAGCCCCATAGGGCGGGGTCTTTTTGCCATAGCCCCGCGCGCCGGGCAAGGATATGAACAACAAGCGAGGGGCTTCGTTAACCCAACAGCACATCCTTGGCTTGGTTGATTTCCGCAGCCAGATAATTAGACCCCCCTTTGTCGGGATGCAGGTTGGAAATCAACCGGTGATGGGCGGCCTTGATTTCCGCTTTGCTGACACCTTCTTCGAGGCCGAGAATTTCAAGCGCTCTGGCTCTGGTCATGGGGCCTGTAGATCCCTCTCTTGCCCCTCCTCCCGGCGCGCCCCGGGTTCCGAAGCTCTTGAATATCCGGTAAATCTGGTGCGCCGCCCTGATCCTGACCAGCCACGGCACCAACGCCGGCAAGGACGCCAACGCCCAGCCCAGGCGTCCGCTGACGGCGAAGAACACCACGATGGAGATTATCAGGCCTAACAACAGACCCTTGAAGGCTCTGATCAGGACTTTCGGTTCGGCGGAAACAAACCACTGCCCGGCCAACAACAACCCAGCCAAAATCGCAACGCCGAGAATAAAAAGAGGAAGCATGGTTCGATTGTAACCGTTGCCCCCGTTAGTCGACAGCCCTTGTTTTATTTGCCAGTCCGATGGCGTCGATGAGTTCACGGACTTCGTCCCGTGCCGCCTTATGAGACTTGCTCAGCGCTTGAGGACCGACGGCGTCTTTCAAGTCCATGATCGTCAACCCGGCCAAAAACAGTTCGCGGAAAATCACCCGTTCGCTAAACCCCGGCACGGTGCGCAGGCCGATGCGCTTTGACAAATCAGCAAGAATTTCATCCATCTTGCGCTTGTTGTGAGCGTCCAGGCTCGATAACCGGTTACGCATGACAATCCAGTCAATAGAGCCGCCGTCGCGTGCGGCGCGCACCTTTTTTTGTTTCCACACCATTTCTGCATAGTGGCTTGGCCCCATGACCGCCATATGAACGCCATCGACATGAGCCAGCACGTCCAGATCGACAAAGCTGTCATTGACCGGCGTAATTAGGGTATCGGCATAGGAATGCGCCAGCGATGACAGCGGCCCGGCGCTGCCCGGCGTATCGACGACGACGACATCGTGGTTGATGATGCCGCCCTCTAGAAGAAGTTGTAATTGTTGGGTCCCGGATGGATCGTCTTTGGAGCCGCCTTCATTCGGCGGATTGACGGTATAGGAACTGGGCATTTTGATATCGCTGTCTGCCGCCTTGATGAAAGCCTGCCGATTGGCCAGATAACGCGTTAAGGTTCCTTGCCTGGGATCAACATCAAGGCTGGCGACCGAATGCCCCTGGCCCAACAGCCCGACGATAACATGCATGGCGGTGGTCGATTTACCCGACCCGACTTTCTCGTTGCCGACGACAATAACGTGGGTGGAAGAAGAACTCATGCCGGCTCCCTCCTAAGCCAAATGGCGGTATCGTGAA
>JAZFSL010000095.1:0-3402 GCA_036446135.1 Rhodospirillales bacterium
ACCTTTGGCGCTTCATCCGCACGGCTGAGTATTTCGGCCCCGACGAGGCGGTAGATTAAGGCCGGTTGTCAGGCCGCCTTTACCATGTGCGATTTGATCAGTTCTTCGGCGATTTGCACCGTATTCAAGGCGGCCCCCTTGCGCAGGTTGTCCGCCACGACCCAGAAATTGAGCCCGTAATCGAGCGTGAAATCGCTGCGGATGCGGCTGATATAGACATCGTCCTCGCCGGCGCATTCGGCAGGCGTGACATATCCCTCGTCGGCGCGGTGATCGATAACGGTGATGCCTTTTGCCGCTTTTAGTGCTTTCCTGGCCTGGTCCTCGTCGATGGGGCCGTCGAATTCTACGTTGACCGCTTCGGCGTGGCCGACGAACACCGGCACGCGCACGCAGGTCGCCGTCAACTTGATCGACGGGTCGAGTATTTTTTTGGTTTCCGCCATCATCTTCCATTCCTCCTTGGTCGAACCATCGTCCATGAAGATGTCGATGTGGGGAATGACGTTAAAGGCGATCTGCTTGGTGAACTGTTCCTTATTATTTTGGAACGGTTTGTTCATGTAGATGCCCTTGGTCTGGTTGAACAGCTCGTCCATGGGCGCCTTGCCGCCGCCGGAGACTGACTGGTAGGTCGAGACAACGACGCGCAGGATCGGCACCAGATCATGCAGCGGCTTTAAGGCCATTACCAACTGGATGGTCGAACAGTTGGGATTGGCGATGATGCCCTTTTTATTGTAGCCCGCGATGGCCTCGGGGTTGACCTCGGGCACGATGAGGGGCACGTCCGGGTCCATGCGAAAATGCGACGTGTTGTCGATGACGATGGCGCCGGCTTGGGCGGCGCGCGGGCTGTGTTCAGCGGATACCTTGGCGCCCGGCGACGACAAGACGATGTCGATGCCCTTGAAATCGAAGTTGGCCAATTCCAGAACCTTCAGCACATCATCTTCGCCGTAACTGACCTCGGCGCCGACAGAGCGCGAAGACGCTAACGCCACCACCTCGTCCGCCGGGAACTGGCGTTCGGCCATGATCGAAAGCACTTCGCGTCCGACGTTTCCGGTAGCGCCGACAACGGCGACTTTGTAACCCATGACGAATGCTCCAAAAACCAGCAGCGAACCATGCGCTGCGGGCCATCGTTTAAGCCCGTTTAGGCGAATTTGCAAGGGGGGTTATGGCCTAACGGCCCCCATCACCGCCCCGTTCATCCAGGAATTAGAGACTCGCAATCAACAATATTCCAGCGTACTAATATTGGGGTGATAAATAAATTTTAACCAAAAACCCCAATCTGGGAGGATTAAATGTTCAAGAAAATTATTCTCGCCGCCGTTGCGGTGGCTTTCCTTGCGCCCGTGCAGTCGGCCCAGGCCGCTGAGTCCAAGATTCTTAAACGGATTAAGGAGCGCGGCGTCGTCAACATGGGACACCGTGAATCGTCTGTTCCCTTCGCCTACATCGGCAAAGACGGCAAGCCCATCGGATACTCGATGGATATCTGCAACCTGATAGTCGATAAGATCAGGAAAACCCTTAAAATGCCGAATATCAAGGTCAAGCACGTGCCGGTGACGTCACAGACCCGCATCGCGCTGATGGCTAACGGCACCATCGACTTGGAATGCGGCTCCACCACGAACAACCTGACCCGCCAGAAGCAGGTCGCGTATTTGGCCGTTACCTTCATCACCGGCACCAAGCTCGGCTCCAAAAAGGGCTCCGGGATTAAGGAAATCGAAGATCTGGAAGGCAAGGCCATTGCCCTGTCACAGGGAACGACCAATGAAAAAGCCATCAAGCGGATCGCCAAGGCAAAGGGCATCAAAATAAAGATCGTCCCCGTTAAGGACCATCCGCAAGGCTGGTTGGCGCTTGAGACCGGTCGTGTTGACGCCTACGCCACCGATGACGTGCTGTTGTACGGTCTGATTTCCAAGTCCAAAAACCCTGGCCAGTTCCAGGTTACGGGCCGTTTCCTCAGCTACGACCCATACGGCATCATGGTGCCGCAGAACGATTCCACCTATCAGCGGCTTGGCAATGTGGTGCTGGCTGATCTGATGCGTTCGGGGGAAATGCAAAAAATCTATGACAAGTGGTTCAACCCCGGCCCGACCGGCATCAACATGCCGATCAGCTCGACGCTGAAAACCGCGTACGAGATTCAGGCTCTGCCGCACTAACGTTCGGCCAGGTTTGCTTTTTGGCGAGACCGGGGGATGTGTAAAAACGTCCCCCGGTTTCTGACCAAAAAGAACGGGGGTTTTTTTGGAGTTTTCCTATAACTGGGACTGGAGCGTCCTTCTGTGTACGGTCGAAGACGTCGATATTGGTTGTATCGCGCCCTACTTCTACTGGATCGTTGAAGGCTTCGGCTGGACCATCGCCGTCGCGTCGGCGGCCTGGGTGATCGCTTTTTCCCTGGGCTCGATCGTTGGAATTCTCCGCACCCTGGAAACCCCGATCCTGCTGAACATTGCTTTTGTTAAGTCCCCGGTTGATTTCAAATTCTTAGGCTTCTCGTCCGAGAAAAGCCAGGTCACGATTGATATCGCCTGGTGGCTGCACGGCATCGCCACCGTCTACGTCACCATCTTCCGCAATATTCCTCTGCTGGTGCAGATGTTCCTGTGGTATTTCGTGCTGCCCGAGATTGTTTCGAAAGAAGCGGGCATGTGGCTGAAACGGGAAATGCCGCTGCCGGAATACTCGACGGCGGTTGTTTGCCTTGGTCTCTATACTGCGTCGCGCGTCGGCGAAGCCGTGCGCGCCGGCATCAATTCCATTACCCAGGGCCAACACTACGCCGCCCTGGCCGTCGGCCTGACGCAATATCAGAAGTACCGCTACGTTTTGCTGCCGGTCGCTTACCGGATCATCATTCCGCCGCTGACCAGCGACTTTCTGGGCATCTTCAAGAATTCGTCGCTGGCCCTGACCATCGGCGTTCTGGAACTGACGGCCATGACCCGCCAGATCGACGAATACAGCTACCAGACCTTCGAGGCCTTTACCGCCGCCACCGTGCTCTACATCCTGGTCACCGCCATCGTCATGTTCGCCATGCGCATCGTCGAAGGCCGGGTTGCCATTCCGGGCATGATTTCCCTGGGGGCCAAATAACATGGAAGGCGGTTTCGACTTCGATATCATCATCCAATCCATCCCCTATCTGGCCGAGGGCATGGTGCTGACTTTCCAGTTGGCTTTATTGGGTGTTAGCGGAGGACTTATTTTCGGCACCCTGCTGGCCTTGTGCCGACTGGCGCCGTTCGCACCCTTGTCTTTCGCCGCCGGGTCATATGTCAATTTCTTTCGTTCCATGCCGCTGATCCTGGTCATCTTCTGGTTTTATTTCCTGGTGCCGCTTATCGTTGGCCGTCCGGTCGGCGG
>JAZFSL010000096.1:0-2360 GCA_036446135.1 Rhodospirillales bacterium
GCAGTCCTCGTATTGACGACTCACTAGCGACTTCAGTACTGCCTACCGACAACAGCATCAAGGTAAACTGAAAAATTAAACATCTTCGCCTTTTATAGACCGCTGTAGCGACCATTTCCGGGGTAGAAAACCGCAACATCATCACGCCGTACGGCTCGTAATAATTGAGCGCATTCTCGATCTTGCGGCGCTGCAATTACCTGGAAATTCCCCATCTGCATGATGTCCGTTTTGGGTCATTAGCAGACATTCTTCGAATACCCTCAGAATGTCCGCTTTCGGGGATAAAGCAGACATATTTTAGGGTGTGGTTGAATGTCCGCTAATAGCCAGAAGCGGACATTTACCTCGTACGGAAAACAGTTCCTTTCAGTACCGGCGCGTGAATATTGTGGGTCTCAGCTGCTTTGTCCGGGATTGGGGCTGAAATATTCGACCTTGCCGGTTTTATCCCGCCAAGCGTCGGCGTCGGCGGTTGTTTCGCCTTTGCGGTTTATGTTGGGCCATTTGCTGGAATATTCGGCGTTGATCTTGAGCCACCGGTCGATATTGAACTCTGTATCGGGAACGATGGCTTCGAGCAAGCATTCAGTTTCGCAGTCACCGCAATCGATACACTCGTTCGGATGGATCACCAACATGTTCTCGCCCTCGTAGAAGCAATCCACGGGGCAAACCACAACACAGTCCATCAGTTTGCACTTGATGCAGTTCTCGGTGACGATATAGGCCATGGTCCTCTCTGAGGCGAACCTGTAGTTCTGATTACAGAATTGATGTGGATACGCCGGAAGTCTTTAGCAAGCGCAAACATAGAGAAACTGTTTGCGGCAATAGCTACCCCACAGCTTCAGTGGGGTTTTTTATGTCCGCTTTCGGGGGCAAAACGGACATGAATCAGTAGGTGTCAAAACGTCCGTTAATAGCCATAAGCGGACATGATCCGTCAGACCTTAGTTCTTCAATCGCTAGCCGTAGAATACTTTCACAGAATATATTTTCTCACGATAAGTTGATTATAGATCATGCCGCCATGGGCCTAGTCTTGGGTGCAGACTGAGTTTTCATATCCATACGACCAATTACAATAAATTGGAAAATGGCCCTTGATTGGTCCAAAACCTCAAATATGGGAGGCTATCAATGTCTAAACGGAAAGAAGTTAACCCTGCGACTTCGCAGGCGGGATGCAACTGCGGACACGATCACAGTCCGGCGGATTCGGGTCGCCGAGAGTTTTTAAAAACCGGGGTCGTCGCTGCTGGAGCGGTGGCTGCCGGAGGCATCGTGGCTGGAGCGCCAAGTCTTGCCGAGGCTGGCAAATATGATCCGCCGGCCAAGCCTGCGCTGCCCCCTTCGGACATGAAGCTGGACATCAAGCGCACGGCGCTCGTGATAACCGATCCACAGATTGATTTTCTAAGCCCCAAAGGCGTCACCTGGGGCGTCGTGGGCAAGAGCGTCGAAGAGCACAACACCGTACAAAATATCGGACGCCTGTTCGCGGCCGCTAAGAAAATTGATCTGACAGTCGCCATCTCGCCGCACTACTACTACCCGACGGATAAGGGCTGGAAGTTCGAGGGCGCGTTGGAAAAACTGATGCACAAGATCGGCATGTTCGACCGGCCGAGTGCCTACACGACCAAGGGGTTTGACAATTCTGGCGCTGATTTCATGCCCCAATACAAAAAGTACATCCACGATGGAAAGACCATCATCTGCTCTCCACATAAGGTCTATGGCCCCGAGGCCAATGACCTGTCCCTTCAACTGCGCAAGAATCACATCGACCAAGTGATACTTGCCGGCATGTCCGCCAACCTGTGCGTCGAGTCGCATCTCCGCGAGCTTTTGGAGCAAGGCTTCGAAGTGGCCGTGGTCAAAGACGCCACGGCGGCCGCCATGCTTCCCGAAGGGGATGGTTATATGGCTGCGCTCATCAACTACCGCTTCATTGCCAATGCCCTGTGGTCCACCGACGAGGCTGTTAAACGGCTTAGTTGAGCAACGTAAAGCTGGCTGATCCCGTTCCCCGGAGCCGTACAAGGCTTTAGGGGGGCGGCGGTCGCCTTGCTGAGCGATCGTTACAAGAAAATGCCGAACGGGGTGTACGGCAGAGAACTATTTCTCCTTTCTTTAATCGCGAACTGCAAGCCAATCCGACTAATGTCTGCTTAGGGTCATTAACGGACATTCCGTGACTACCCTCAGAATGTCCGCTTTCGGGGGTAAAGCGGACATGATTCAGGGTGTGGCTATATGTCCGCTAATAGCCATAAGCGGACTCTTTGCGACTACCCCCCGAATGTCCGCCTTTCGGGGTAGAGCGGGCTATCTTTAAGTTTTGTTATGCTGGT
>JAZFSL010000097.1:0-20563 GCA_036446135.1 Rhodospirillales bacterium
TCACCGAGGGTGCGCACCGGCACCAGCCCGTCGGCGCCGGTCTCGTCGAGGGTGATGAACAATCCAAAACGGGTGACGCCGTTGATGCGGCCATGGAATTGGGCGCCGACGCGTTCGGAAAGGTAGGTGGCCGTATAACGATCCACTGAATCCCGCTCGGCACTGGCGGATCGCCGTTCGGTCATTAACAGATGTTCGCTAATTTCAGCAAAATCGCGGGTTTCCTGACCAATTCCCCCGTCCCCTAGTTTGCCGCCCTCGATCAGGGCCCGGTGCACCAACAGGTCGGCATAACGCCGGATCGGCGAGGTGAAATGACAATAACGCTGAAGCGCCAAGCCAAAATGGCCGATGTTTACGGGCCCGTATTCCGCCTTGGCCTGGCTTCTCAGCACCATTTCGTTGACCATGGGGGCATGCGGCGTGGCAGCGGCTTTTTTCAGAATCCGGTTGAAGTTCTTCGGCATCATGACGCCGCCCTTGGTGAATTTGATGCCGACGCCTTCGAGAACAGTGTGCAGCGCCTCTATCTTTTCCGAGCTCGGTTCGTCATGCACCCGGTACATGCAGGGTTGCTGCATTTTTTCCAGGGTCAACGCGGCAGCGACATTGGCGAGGATCATGAATTCCTCGATCAGCTTGTGGGAATCGAGGCGTTGGCGCAAACTGATTTCACTAACGCCGCCTTTCGTGTCGAGGACGATTTTGCGTTCCGGCATGTCGAGTTCGAGAACGCCTCGCCCAGCCCGATTTTTCAACAACGCCTCATAGGCGCCATAAAGCGGCTCGATAGCCGTTTTCATCAGCGGTTTTGTGGTTTCGTCCGGCTCGTCATCTTGCGCCTCCTGGACTTGCTCATAGGTCAGTCTGGCGTGCGAGCGCATGATGGCGCGTTTGAAGTGATGGCGCAGCAATTCGCCGTCGGCAGAGATCCACAGATGCGCCACCATGCAGGGCCGGTCTTCGCCCGGCACCAACGAACACCAGCCATTGGACAGCGCCTCGGGCAGCATCGGGATGACCCGGTCGGGAAAATAGGTCGAATTGCCGCGTTCATAGGCGCATTGGTCCAGCGCGTCGCCGGGGCGCACGTACCAGGCGACATCGGCAATGGCGACCATCAGCCGCCAGCCGCCGGGGTTTTTACTGTCCGGGTCGGCCTCGGCCCTGACGGCATCATCGAAGTCGCGGGCATCGGCGCCGTCAATGGTGACAAGGGGGATGTTGCGGATATCGTCGCGCTGGCCCCCATCTTGAATTTCCATGGGCACGGGTCCGGCTTTGGCGGCCTGTTGTTCCGCTTCAACCGTGAACCGCGTCGGCAGATCATAATCGGTAATGGCAATCATGGAAGGTGCGGCGGTACCCTCGCCGCCGTGTAAAACTTCAACGATGCGGGCCTGGGCCAAACCCAGCCTGCGGCCGGCCAAGGGCTCGGCGCGGACCAAATCGCCGGGCGCGGCATCCAGGGTGTCACGGCGGTCGATGACAAATTCGCCGCGGCTGCGCCGGTCTGTGGGCCGGACCCGCAATTGTCCGCCGCTGGCCTCGAAAATACCCAGCACTTGTTTTGGGGCGGCGGCAATAACACGGATGGTGCTGGCTTCAAAGGCGCCGTCCTCGACGGGGGTCAGGCGCGCTAGCACCCGCTCGCCGGGACCGGGCTGGGGGCCGAGTCCCTTGCCGGGCGTCATGTAGATTTTCGGCGGCTCGTCCTTGCCGTCCCAATTTTGGGGCTTTGCCATCAACTCGCCGTCCATGTCCGGGCCGGTGATTTCGAGCACCGTTACCGGCGGCAGGGTGCCGGCCTTGCGAATTTTTTTGCCACGACCCTTGTCGATGTCGCCGGCTATCTCCATCTCGCGCAGGACTTTTTTCAGGGTCATTTTCTGCTTCGTATCGAGCTTGAAGGCGCGGGCGATTTCCCGCTTGCCAGGGAGTTTGGATCTGGACTGGATGAATTGCAGGATTTCTTCGCGGCTCGGGAAGCGAGACGTCTTGGTAGGTTTTGTTTTCTTAACCAACGGTTCTATTCGTTCGACGCGGGGCTGGGAACTTCGGCCCCGGCTTTAGTTTTTGTTTTCTTGGGCGTGGTCTTTTTCTTGGGCGCCTTCTTTTTGGGCGCGGCTTTTTTTTTGGCCCCTTTGCCGCCTTTGCTCGCCTTCGCTGCCAGCAATACCAGTGCGTCTTCCAGGGTTATGGTTTGTGGGTCGGCGCCTTTCGGCAGCGTCGCCATGACCTTGCCATGCTGCACAAACGGACCCCAACGCCCGACTTTCTGGATCACCGGTTTCTTGTCGGTGGGGTGCTTGCCGAGTTCCTTGGGCGGCGCCTTGCGCGGCGCGTCGGCCAACAGTTCAACGGCCCTGTTGTGGCCGATGCTCAGCACGTCGTCATCGCCTTTCAACGATACATAGGTGCCGCCCACCTTGATAAAGGGACCAAAACGGCCAAGCCCCGCCGTAATCATGTCGTTGGTTTCGGGGTCAGGGCCGACGTCGCGGGGCAGGCTCAACAATGCCAGTCCACGCGCCAGATCAACGTCTGCCGGGTTCATGTCTTTGGGTACGGAAGACCGCTTGGGCTTAGTTTTTTTCTTGCCCTCCAGGGTTTCTTCGCCACGTTGCACGTAAAACCCGTATGGTCCTTTGCGCAGCGTGATCATGTCGCCGCTGTCCGGGTCGAGGCCGAGTTCTTTCGGACCGGCGGCCAACAACGCCTCGCCGCCGCCGTTGCCATTGGTGACTTCCAACGGGCGGGTAAAGCGGCAATCGGGATAATTGTTGCAACCGATGAAGGCGCCGAACTTGCCGAGTTTTAAATTAAGCCGTCCTTCGTCGCACGACGGGCATTTGCGCGGGTCAGAGCCGTCGTCGCCGGGGCGGAAGAAATGCGGCCCGAGCAATTCGTCGAGCCTGTCCAGCACCTCGGTGATGCGCAAGTCCTTGGTCTCGGCGATGGCGCTGTTAAACGATTCCCAGAAATCGCGAAGCACCATTTTCCAGTCAATGCGGCCGCCGGAAATATCGTCCAGCTTATCTTCCAGCTCGGCGGTGAAGTTGTATTCCACATAGCGGTGGAAATAGCTGTCCAGGAACGCCGTCACCAAACGGCCGCGGTCGATGGGCTCAAAGCGGCGCTTTTCCAGGCGCACATAGTTGCGTTCCTGAAGCACGGAAATAATGCTGGCGTAGGTCGATGGCCGGCCGATGCCCAGTTCTTCGAGCTTTTTCACCAGGCTGGCTTCGGTGAAGCGCGGTGGCGGCTGGGTAAAGTGTTGATCGGGGGTGACCGCCGTGCGTTCCAGGGCCTGACCTTGGTCCATCTTGGGCAGAATTTTCTCGCTGTCGCCGTTTTCTGTATCGTCCTTGTCTTCGCGGTAGAGCTTGTAAAAGCCGGGGAAAACGACGGTCGAGCCGGTAGCGCGGAAAATTACCTGTCCGTCGGCCGAGGCGATATCAGCTGCGACCTGATCGAGGACAGCGGATTCCATCTGGCTGGCGATGGTGCGGTTCCAGATCAACTGATACAGATTTTTCTGGTCGTCATCGAGAAAGCTTTCGACATCCTTGGGCCTGCGCATGAGGTCCGTCGGGCGGACGGCTTCGTGCGCTTCCTGGGCATTCTTGGCCTTGGATTTGTAAACCCGCACCTCCGCCGGAACATAATTGTCGCCAAATTCACGAGCGATAAGCGATCGGCAGCCATTGATGGCCTCATTGGAAATAAATACACCATCGGTCCGCATATAGGTAATCAGCCCCACCGTTTCGCCGCCCAGCGAAATGCCTTCATACAATTTTTGCGCCACCTGCATAGTGCGCTTGGCGGTCATGCGCAGCTTTCGCGAGGCTTCTTGCTGTAGGGTCGACGTGGTGAACGGTGCCGCCGGGTTGCGACGTGCCTGCTTGCGTTCGATCTTGGCGACGGAAAAATCGCAGGCCATGGCGGCATCGACGGCGGCCTTGGCGGCGGCTTCGTCGGCCAGATCCATCTTGCCCAGTTTGTTTCCATTCACATGCGTAAGGCCTGCCTTGACCAAGTCGCCCGCCGGCGTCTTGAAGTTGCCGTCGACGGACCAGTACTCTTTGGCATCGAAATTCTCGATATCGGTTTCACGTTCGCAGATCAGCCGCAACGCAACGGACTGCACGCGCCCGGCAGACTTGCTGCCCGGCAGCTTGCGCCACAACACCGGCGACAACGTAAACCCGACCAGATAATCCAACGCCCGGCGCGCCAGATAGGCTTCGATCAGTTCGATATCCAACTCGCGCGGGTGCTTGAAGGCTTCGAGAATGGCGGTCTTGGTAATCTCGTTGAAGACGACGCGCTTGACGTCGACGCCGTCCAGAGATTTTTGATCGTTGAGGATTTCACGCACGTGCCAGGAAATGGCCTCGCCTTCGCGGTCCGGGTCAGTCGCCAGAAACAAATGATCGGCGCCCTTCAGGGCCTTGGTGATGTCTTTCATGTGCTTGGCGCCGCGGTCATCGATCTCCCAATCCATCTCGAAGTCGGCATCGGGACGGACCGATCCGTTTTTGGACGGCAAATCGCGCACGTGGCCAAAACTGGCGAGCACGGTGTAATCGGGGCCCAGGTACTTGTTGATGGTCTTGGCCTTGGCCGGGCTTTCGACGATAACGACGTTGGTCATGTATATCCGTTCGGCTGTTGTTGGCTGTAGTCGTTTCCTGGTCGTCGGGTTTCCGGATTGAAACTATTGACGGCTACTTAATAAGAGAAACCTGATTTCCTGGATGACGTTCGAGACGACCCGCCAATTCCAGTTCCAGGAGCACCCAGGACACGACGGAGGGGGACAATTGGCAAATTCGGATGACTTCGTCAACTAAAGACGGTGTCGGGCCTAAAACTTTTTCGATGCGCTGGCGTGCTTCCAACAAGGTGCCGGGGTCCGGCGAAGATTCGGAAGTTTCTTTAAAATCAATAGGTTATTGTTCTTTCAGCGCCGGTAAACGATCTTTGTTTAAGACCCGAAAAATATCTTCCGCCGTTTCCGTCAAAATGGCTCCTTGGCGAATTAACTGGTTGGCGCCCTTGGCGCGCGGGTCGACGGCTGATCCGAGCACGGCGAAGACTTCCCGGCCCTGTTCCAACGCCATGCGGGCGGTGATCAAAGAACCGGACAGGGGGCTTGCCTCGACGACAACAACGCCCCTGGCCGTGCCTGAAATCAGCCGGTTGCGGCGCGGAAAATGCCGCGCCTTGGGCTGTGTGCCGCAAGCGACTTCCGAGATAATGACGCCTTGTTCTTTTATATTGTCATAGAGTTTTTGGTTTTTCTTCGGATAGACAACATCAACCCCGCCGCCGAGTCTAACCCGTCACCCCTGCCTTCGTACTTCTCAACAGCCACGCCGGCACCAGGGCGGCGACAAAGACCATGGAAATGACCAAGAAAGATTCCTGAAAACCGATCGTCCAGGCCTGCGCCTGGATCACCGTTTGCAGGTATTCCAGCGCCCCCGATTGATGCAAGGCTTCCGGGACGCCGGATTCCGACAATAATCGCTCGACCTTTTCCATCAATTCCGAGCTAAAGCTGTTGGCGGAGGTCTGGGTGGTGGCCATGGCGTCAGCGTGAAAGGCGGTGCGCCTCTCGATAACCACCACAACGGCGTTGACGCCAAAGGCGCCGCCCAGTTGGCGGGTGAAGTTATAGGCCCCGGCGGCCTGGTTCAACTGGTCCATGGGGATAGACTTCATGGCCACGGAACCCATATTGGGCATCACCAGGCCCAACCCCAAACGTGATCCGATGGCGAACAGAGCCATCATGAAAAACGGCGTGTTGGTGTCGCTGCCGGCAAAAAGAAAAGCCGCCAGCGCGAACACCGAGACGCCGACCATGATCGGGTATTGTTCCGGCACCCTGTCGGCGAGACGGCCGGAAAACGGGATCATCAATACCAGCAACAACCCTGCCGGCATCAACACCAGGCCTGCGGCGGTGGCCGAGAACCCCTGTACGGTCTGGGCAAAAACCGGGATAACGTAGTTGGACGCGAAATTACCGGCGCCGAAAATGAAGGCGATGACCATGGCGGCGGCGAAGCGGGGTTTGAGATAGAGGCTGAGGTTCAACAGCGGCGAAGCGGTGCGGGACTGAGCATAGATAAAACCGATAGCCGAAATCAAGCCGATGCCTAAAAGCCAGAAGATACCATCCGATTCCCAACCCCAGCGTTGGCCGTTGCCGACGCCTGCCATCAGGCAGATAAGCGCCGTCGATAAGAGAAAAAAACCGGTCCAGTCGAATTCGGGAAGGCGCAGGGAAAGTTTTTTCGACGGCATCAACACGCTGCCCATGGCAAACGAGATGGCGATTAAAGGCAGCGGCGCCAGGAAAATGTGCCGCCAGGTGATGAGGTCTATGGTGATGCCGCCGACCAGCGGTCCGAAACTGGGCGCCAGCGTCACCCCCATGCCGTAGAGCCCCATGGTGAAACCGCGCCGGTCGGGGGGAAAGACGCTGATGATGGTGGCCATCACCAGCGGCTGGATGACGCCGGCGGAAAAGCCCTGCATGATGCGGCCAATAATCAGCACCTCGATGTTCGGGCTTAGCGAGGAGACCACGGCGCCGAGGGTAAAGACAACGAGGGTGAGGTTGAAGGTGAAGCGCTGGCCGAAGGCGGAGACCAGCCAGGCGTTCAACAACTGGCTCGCCACCATGGTCGCCAGAAACGCCGTCGACGCCCATTGCGCCAGATCCTGGCCGACGCCAAACGCCCCCATGATCGACGGCACGGCGACGTTGACCATGGTCGCCGACAGGATCATGGCCATGGCGCCCAACAGGCCGGCGAAGGTTACCAGCCACTTATAGGCTGGGCCGAAGCGGTTTATCTGTTGCTCAAGGGTTGACGGTGTCAATGTTGATTTCGACCATCATGCCGGGACGCAACAGGTCGTCTTTCTGTTCGATGGCGATGCGCACCGGCAGGCGCTGGGTGATTTTAGTGAAATTGCCGCTTGGGTTGGGACTCGGCAGCAGGGAGAATTCGCCGGTTGTGGCGTTGCCGACGCTCAACACCCGACCCTCGAATTCGATATCCGGGTAGGCGTCGACGAGGACCTCCACCCGTTGACCGATTTTGAGCCGGCTGATCTGGGTCTCCTTGATATTGGCTTCGATCCAGATGTTGGCGGGGTCATGCACCAGGGCCAGGCGTTGGCCCGGGGTTACGTACTCACCCACCTTGACGAAGGTCTTATCGACGACGCCGTCAACGGGGCTGTGGATGGTGCGGTCAGCCAGATCCAGTTTCTGGTGTTCCAGTTTGGCCTGCAACTCGGCCTTGCGGTAGGTGAGGATGCTGATTTCCCCGTCGAGCACATCGAGCCGGGCGCGTTCGGCTTCGGCTTCATGCAACTTGGCTTTCGCCGCCTGCAATTCGGCGACGGCGATGCGGTGTTCGCGCTCGATCTGCTGCACGGCATTTTCCGCCTGATCCAGTTGCCGGCGGGAAGTGACCTTGCGATCGAACAGTTTTTGGGAACGCTGGAATTCCCGTTGCGCCAGTTTCAGTTGCGGATCAAGGGACGAAACGGTGACCTGGGCGGCGTTGAGTTGTGATTTCTCCGACGAATACAGCGACGCCGTCTGTTTATCGACAAGCCGCCGTTCGGCCGCCAGACGCTCGCGCTCGGCATCCATGCCGGCCATCTGCGCCAGCAGTTCCGATATCCGTATTTTTGATTCCCGGGCGTCAATGGCGGCCAAATCCCTGCCTTTTTCGATCCGGCTGCCTTCCGTGACCTCCAGGGACGTGACCCAGCCGGCGACGCGGCTGGAGACGATAATAAGATCACCGTCGATGCGCGAATCATAGACGTAGACAAAATTGAACCGCTGGTAGATTTCATTGGCCGCGAAGCCCACGGCAACCAGAATGATCACTACGGCCAGGCCCAGCTTCAGCGAAAAGCCACGGCTGCGCTGGAATCCGCCCGGTGATGGCTCCGTCGCCTTAGGGTCGGCCTGGACAGGGGATTTCTTGTCTTTTGGATCGGTGCCGTCGGGCATGGCCTGGGTTTTGCTCGTGAAAAAGGGTGCTAAAACGGCTTGTTTCAGGGTGATATTCCCTGCCACGTTCGGATTGTATACATTCTAGCAGGGTTTCCCGGCCAAGGGAAATAACCCCTTACTTGTCGCCGATCTTTGGCTCTTGACCCTGGATCAGGCGCTCAATATTGGCGCGGTGGCGCCAAAAGGACAAAATCGCCAGAATGACCGCTGCCATGGCCACCGGGTAGGACCCGATCCAGACGGCATAGAGCGGGGCGACGATCAGGGCGATCAGGGCCGACAGCGATGAAAAGCGGAATACAACAGCCGCCAACAGCCAGGCGCTACAGGCCACAGCGCCGACGGGGAACAGCGAGCCTAACAACACGCCCAGTGTCGTCGCCACGCCCTTGCCGCCCTTGAATTTCAGCCAGACGGGGAAATTATGGCCGACGACGGTGGCAATTCCGGCCAGCAGCCCGGCATCCATATTAGCGAAATATCCCCAGTTGCGACCGACAAGAAAGACGACTAACCAGCCCTTGCCGCCGTCCAAAATCAGCGTCAACAAAGCCAGTCCCTTGTTGCCGGTGCGCAATACATTGGTGGCCCCGATGTTGCCCGACCCTATGGCGCGGATGTCGCCAAGGCCCGTAATGCGCGTCAGCACCAGGCCGAAGGGGATGGAACCGATCAGATAGCTGACCAGGATAGTGGCCAGCAACATAAGGGATAATCCGTCGACGGGGCCGGACATTGTCTATTCCGCTTCGAATACGGTGCGACCGTCGACCACGGTGCGCAGCACCCGGCCCTGTACGGGCCTTGCGTCAAAGGGAGAGTTCTGGGCTTTGCCGACAAGATTATCGCCGTCCACCTTCCAGGCCGCATCGGCATCGAACAGCACCAGATCGGCGGGCGCGCCTTTTTCCAACCGACCCGCCGGCAGGCCCATTAGCTCAGCGGGTTTGGACGTAATCATTGCCAATACATCGAGCAGCCCGAGATGGCCGTTGTGGAACAGTTCCAAGGATACCGCCAACAAGGTGTTAAGGCCGATGCCGCCGGGCGTGGCTTCGGCGAAGGGGCGGCGTTTGGATTCTTCGTCCTGGGCCGAATGGTCGGATGCAATGGCGTCGATGGTGCCGTCGGCCAAGCCTTCGACGATGGCTTGGCGGTCATCTTCGCTGCGCAGCGGCGGCGACAGCTTGGCAAAGGTCCGGTAATCGCCGATGGCGGTTTCATTGAGCGCAAAATAGGGCGGCGCCGTGTCACAGGTGACGGTGAGGCCTTTGGCTTTTGCCCGGCGCACGGCCTCGACGCTTTCCCCGGTCGATAGATGCGCGATATGCAGCTTTCCGCCGGTCAACTCGGCCAGGCGCACGTCGCGCTCGATCATAATCACTTCCGCCGCTGCCGGGATCCCGAAGAGGCCGAGGCGGGTTGCCGTTTCGCCGGCGTTCATGACGCCATCGGCGGCGAGGCTGGGCTCTTCCGGGTGCTGGACGATCATCAGCCCAAAGGTCGAGGCATAGCTCATGGCCCGGTGCATGACCTGGGCGTCGGCGACGGCGCAGGTGCCGTCGGTAAAGGCGCAGGCGCCGGATTCCGCTAACAAGCCCAGTTCGGCCAGCTCCTGGCCCTGCAATCCCTTGGTGATGGCGCCGTAGGGATAGATCTTGGCGAGGCCGAGCTTGCGCGCCCGGCGGGCGACGAATTCCACCACCGACATATCATCAATGACCGGGTTGATATTGGGCAGGCAGACCGCCGACGTCACGCCGCCGGAAACCGCTGCGGAGACCGTTGCTGAAAGGTCGCCTAATTCGATGCGCATATCGACCAGCCCGGGGGCCAGACACTTGCCGCCACAGTCGATGATCTCAGCCCCCTTGGGGGCATCTTTCTTTTTCGCCAGAACAGCGCCGAAATCGCTAATCGCCTCGCCGTCGGTCAGCACCCCACCTGTTTCGTCAAGTCCCGTCGCCGGGTCGAGCAAGCGGGCGTTGATATAGGCGGTTTTGTCGGCCATCAGCCCTTGCCCCCGTATTCGGGGTTAAGCGCCAACAGGTCGAGCACCGCCATGCGCACGGCGACGCCCATTTCCACCTGTTCGCGGATGACGCTGCGCCCGACGTCGTCGGCGACATCGGTGTCGATCTCGACGCCCCGGTTCATCGGTCCGGGGTGCATGATCAGGGCGTCTTTCTTGGCGTGGCTGAGCTTTTCGTAATCGAGCCCGAAGAAATGGAAGTATTCCCGGATCGAGGGTAGAAAGTTGCCGCTCATGCGTTCGCGTTGCAGCCGCAACATCATGACGATATCGCAGTCCTGGATGCCGTCCGCCATGTTGTGAAAGACCTCGACGCCCAACCGATCCACCGCCGCCGGGACCAGGCTTTTGGGCGCGATCAGGCGGACGCGCGCACCCATGGTATTGAGCAAATGAATGTTGGAGCGCGCCACCCGGCTGTGGCGGATATCGCCGCAGATGGCAACCAGAAGACCATTCAGGCCGCCGCGCCGCCGGCGGATGGTCAAGGCATCCAACAAGGCCTGGGTCGGGTGTTCGTGGGCCCCGTCGCCGGCATTGATGACGGCGCAGTTGACCTTTTCAGACAGCAACTTGACGGCGCCGGAATGGGGATGTCGGACGACCAGCACATCCGGGTGCATGGCGTTCAGCGTCATCGCCGTGTCCATCAGGGTCTCGCCCTTTTTGACCGAGCTGGTGGCCACCGACATGTTAATGATATCACCGCCCAGACGTTTTCCCGCGAGCTCGAAAGAGGTGCGGGTGCGCGTCGAGTCTTCGAAGAACAGATTGATGATGGTGCGACCATGAAGAAGCGGCGTGGTTTTATCGGTGCGCCGGTTCTGTTCGACGTAACTTTCCGAACGGTCTAGTAAAATGGAAATTTCTTCCGGCGAAAGACCTTCAATGCCGAGTAGGTGACGATGGGGAAATTGAGCCTTGTCCTTATCGCCTTTAGCCATATAAGCACTACCTCTTAGATGTCGGCGGGCACTATATGGATTGTCGCTACGGTGTGCAAGCTTTGGTGCTTGGGGTAAGGTAGCGCTCACGGAGGATTTCAAAAAACCAACTGGTGCATGACGAAGAAAATAAAATTCGGATTACGGCTCAACATTCAGGGCGAAATGGGCGCCAAATCGGCGGGGTTTGACTACGCGCTGGACATGGCCCACATGGCCGAAGACTTAGGCTTCGATTCGGTATGGATTCCTGATCACGTCGAGAACGCGCACCTTAATCGGGAAAAGCCGATCTTGGAATTCTGGACTACCCTAACGGCCATCGGCGCCGTCACCAAACGCGTGCGCCTCGGCGGTCATTCCATGAACAACACCTTTCGCCATCCGGGCCTGACGGCAAAGATCGTCTGCACGCTCGATCAGATCACCGGCGGGCGGGTCATCCTGGCCCCGGGGTCAGGCTGGTTCGCCGACGAAAGCAAGGCCTACGGTTTCAAGGAATGGAGCGACGACGGCCTGGTCCGCATCGCGCGGCTGGATGAAACGCTGCATATCTTTCGCGGCCTGATGAGCGAAGACGGCTTTAGCTTCGATGGCGATTATTTCCAGCTCAAGGACGCGTACTGCAATCCGAAACCGGTGCAAAAACCCTATCCGCCGAT
This sequence comes from Rhodospirillales bacterium, assembly GCA_036446135.1. Taxonomy (GTDB): domain Bacteria; phylum Pseudomonadota; class Alphaproteobacteria; order Rhodospirillales; family Casp-alpha2; genus Casp-alpha2. The sequence goes on from JAZFSL010000097.1 coordinate 11,698, forward strand.
CTGGATCGCCGGCGACAGCCCGCCGACCCAAGAGCTGATGATCGACCACGGTGATGTCTGGTTTATGTATTCAAAGGCCCCTGACGTGGTCGCGGGGCTGGTTACGGGCATGCGCAAAAAAATAGGCGAGCGGCCGTTTGAGGTTGCTGTCTCTGCCGTCGGGCTGGCTGACTTGGGTCCGGATGAGACCCTGAAATGGGCTGAAATGTATGCCGAAGAACGCAAACACCGCTTCCAGGTAGCGCCGTCGGTTGACGACATTCTGGGCGCCAATTTGACCGGCAGCGAAACAGAGGTGCGGGACCGCATCGACGCCTGGGCCGAGGCCGGTGTCAGCCACGTCGTTATTCAACCGATGCCGCCTATAGAAGGGACGCGCTTTTTCGGCGAAAAGATCATCCACCACTACGCCTGATGTCCCCCCGCGCCCCTTTATTATCCCATTCCATCCAGCGCGCCCTGCAAAATGTAGGCGGCGGCTATTTTGTCGATGACTTCAGCGCGGCGCTTGCGGGTCATGTCGACCTCGTTGATCAGCACCCTCTCGACGGCGTTGGTCGACAGGCGTTCGTCCCAAAAAGCGAGGGGGATGTCGATGATGCTAAGCAGGTTTTCGGCGAACTGGCGCACCGACTGACAGGCCGGGCCTTCGTCGCCGTCCATCTGCACCGGCAGGCCGAGCACCAGGCCGCCGACGTTTTGCTCGTTGATCAGGGCCATCAGTTGTTCCGCATCGGCGGTAAATTTTGTTCGTTTGATGGTTTTGGCCGGGGTAGCTAGCATCAATAATACGTCCGAAAGCGCCAAGCCGATGGTCTTGGAGCCGATATCAAGCCCTAACAACCGCTGCCCGGGGACAAGGAGGCTCTTGATTTTAGCGGTTTCGGTAATGGCCACCGGCAAGCCCTTTCACCATGAAAAAAAGCCTCACCAAAAAGTCGGTAGAGGCGTATTGTTAAGTCGTCTATTGTAGACGGTAAGCCCTTGTTATACCTAATCTTAGACTAGGATGCAGGACTTTAGGAGCGCTCTCATGCTCGGGACGGCGATTGATCGGCGTAAAGGGGAATGGCCCCGGGCGGGCGCGGGGGTTGTTTTAGCCCTGGCGGCGTTGATGGGGTTATCGCTTTTTTCCCCTGTAAGCATTTTTGCCGCCGAAGCCGGCCCGATGACTTTTATGGGCGTCAAGGTAAAGCCCCACAAAGGCACGTATCTGGTGTTGAAGGATGTCAATATCCGCGCCAGGGCGGAAATCAAATCGAAAAAACTCGGCAGCCTGAAACGGGGCAAGAAGGTCAACGTCGTTGCCCGCGCCGGTTCCTCCTGGCTTGCGATCAGGGGCCAAAGTAAAGGCAAAATCAAGGATTTGGGCTTCGTTTTCTACAAGTTTCTGCTGCCGCTGATTGACGGCAGCCTCTCTAAGGAATTGGAGGCCCGCATCAAGACCGGGGGCGGGGTTGATTGCGCCTACACCATCAAATTTGTCGGCCGCAGCCCGATCGAGGGGCAAGTTTTCCAGATCGCCGATTACGATGTTTTCTGGGACTGTCTTGTCGACAAGAAAAAGGTCGAGTTCCGAACGCCGATGTTTATGACCGAGGCCCCATATCAGATGGACCAGAAAAGGATTTTCCAGATCAGCGTCGATGTTCTCGATATAGACAACGATTATGACGATATATTTTCCTCGATTGTCCTTTATGAACGGGACAAAAAACGGGTTCTCTTCGACAGCGTTTCAATTGAGAAATTCGGTCAGAAGCCGTCATCGAGAAAGATCGGCGCCAAGACGGTACCCGAAGCCCTCATTGGCGCTGCCAAAATCGCCGCCCTGTCATGGAAAAACATTGTCTGGCAGACCGTTGGAAAAGGCAGCCGCTAAGTCTTTTCCCCCAACCGGGCAGCCGCTTTTTATTTTGCGGTGTCGGCGACAGGGGGCGTCTTGAAACGGGGCGGCTGTCGGGCTACTTTCGCCGCCTTCAACAAAGGCCCGGACGCATATGTCGCTGGATAAAGATACCGTCAAAAAAATCGCCTACCTTGCTCGCATCCGCTTGGCCGATGATGCGCTCGACGGTCTCGCCGACGAGCTTTCCAACATCATCGGTTGGGTCGAACGATTGGCCGAGGTCGATACCGACGGCGTTGCTCCCATGACGTCGGTCGCCGACATGTCATGGCCCCGGCGCGACGATGCAATTACTGACGGCAATAAAACCGAAGACGTGCTGTTGAACGCACCCGACCCGGAAACCGCCCCTGAAGATTCTTCGGGCGGCGGCTTCTACACCGTACCTAAGGTGCTGGAATGAGCGACCTTAGCTCACTTACCATTGCCACCGCCGCCAAGGGGCTGGAAGCTGGTGATTTTTCCGCCGAAGAACTGACCCAGGCGCACCTTGTCGCCATGGAACAGTCCCGCGATCTCAACGCCTTTATTACCGAAACACCGGAACTGGCTCTTGAGCTGGCGCGTGCATCCGATAAACGTCGCGCCAAGGGCGAGGTTCAAGGGCCGCTCGACGGCATTCCCATTGCGATTAAGGATTTGTTTTGCACCAAGGGCGTTTTAACGACGGCGGCCTCGCACATTCTTGATGGTTTCACACCGCCTTATGAATCGACCGTAACAGCCAACCTCAAGACCGCAGGCGCGGTCATGATGGGAAAGACCAACCTAGACGAATTTGCCATGGGGTCGTCCAACATGTCGTCTTATTACGGCCCGGTTAAGAATCCGTGGCGTGGCAAAGACGGCAAAGACCTTGTGCCGGGCGGATCGTCCGGCGGATCGGCGGCGGCGGTGGCGGGGCGGTTGTGCCTAGGCGCTACGGGTACGGATACCGGCGGCTCGATCCGTCAACCGGCGGCATTCAGCGGGCTTGTTGGCATGAAACCAACCTATGGGCGTTGTTCCAGGTGGGGGGTTGTGGCTTTTGCCTCCAGCCTCGATCAACCCGGGCCGCTGACGCGCAGCGTCGAAGACGCCGCCATTTTGCTGGGCGGTATGGCCGGGTACGATGACAAGGATTCCACCTCGGCCCAGGTCGAAACTCCGGATTTCACATCGGCTCTCGGAGACAATATCAAAGGGCTGAAGGTGGGCATCCCCCGCGAATACACCATGGACGGCATGGCAAAAGAAATTCAGGTCCTGTGGGACCAGGGCGTGCAGTGGCTGAAAGATGCCGGCGCCGAATGCATTGAAGTTTCCCTGCCCAACACCAAACATGCGCTGCCGACGTATTATATTGTCGCGCCGGCGGAAGCGTCTTCCAACCTTGCGCGCTATGACGGGGTGCGCTATGGGCTGCGGGTCGAGGGTGATACGTTGGATGATATGTACGAAGCCACGCGCGGCGAGGGTTTTGGTGACGAAGTTATCCGCCGCGTGTTAATCGGCACCTACGTGCTGTCGGCGGGGTATTACGATGCCTACTACATAAAAGCCCAGCAAGTGCGCACATTGATCGCCGAAGATTTCAGGAAAGCCTTCAATGAAGTCGACGTATTGCTGACGCCAACGGCGCCTAGTGCGGCGTTTGCCATCGGTGAAAAAATGGACGACCCGGTGGCCATGTACTTAAATGACGTCTTTACCGTGCCGGCGTCACTGGCCGGGCTGCCGGCGATATCCGTTCCGGCGGGTCTCGACGGGAATGGCTTGCCGCTGGGTCTGCACCTGATCGCCAAACCCTTTGACGAAGTGACGTTGTTTCAGGCCGCCCATGCGCTCGAGGCTGCGGCAGGTTTCGAGGCAAGACCTGAGGACATGGCATGACGTACCATATTTCCGGCGAAAGCGGCGATTGGGAAGTCGTCATCGGGCTTGAGATCCACGCCCAAATCATCTCCCAATCAAAACTGTTTTCCGGCGCGGCCACGGCCTTTGGCGCCGGGGCGAATACCCAGGTTTCGCTGGTTGACGCTGCCATGCCGGGGATGCTGCCGGTGGCCAACGCCCATTGTGTCGCGCAAGCGGTAAAAACCGGGCTGGGGCTGAAAGCGCAGATCAACAAACATTCCGTGTTTGAGCGCAAAAACTATTTTTATGCCGACCTGCCGCAGGGCTATCAGATATCGCAATACGCCGAACCCATCGTCGGCGAGGGCACGGTGGTCCTCGACATGCCCGACGGCGGGGCCCGCGAAATCGGCATCGAGCGTCTGCACATGGAACAGGATGCCGGTAAATCCTTGCACGACCAGGACCCGAAGCGCACCTTCATCGACCTCAACCGGTCCGGCGTGGCGTTGATGGAAATCGTCTCCAAACCGGATTTGCGCTCGCCGGAAGAAGCCGGGCTTTATATCCGCAAGGTGCGCTCCATCCTGCGCTATCTGGAAGCATGCGACGGCAATATGGAGGAAGGATCCATGCGGGCCGACGTTAATGTGTCCGTCAGACCGGTGGGAAGCGATGAACTTCGTACTCGCACAGAAACCAAAAACGTCAACTCGGTGCGGTTTGTCATGCAGGCCATCGAGGTCGAAGCCAGGCGCCAGGTCGAAGCCTATGACGACGGTGAAGAAATCGTCCAGGAAACGCGCCTTTTTGACTCCGACAAAAACGAAACCCGGCCCATGCGGGCAAAGGAATTCGCCCATGACTACCGGTATTTTCCCGACCCCGATCTGTTGCCGCTGGTATTGAGCGATGCGGAAATAGATGCCATCGCCCAAGAGCTACCGGAACTGCCCGACGATAAAAAAGACCGCTTTATTGCCGATTTCGGCTTGTCGGCCTATGACGCCGGCGTCTTGGTGGCGGAGCGTGAAACGGCGGAATATTTTGAAAAAGTCGCTACTGGCAACGACGCCAAAATTGCCGCCAACTGGGTCACGGGTAATCTGTTTGGCGCGCTCAACAAGGCCGGACTTGATATCTCCGAAAGCCCGGTTTCAGCAGAAGCGTTGGGCCGGCTTTTAGGCCTGATCGGTGACGACACCATTTCAGGGCGTATCGCCAAGGATGTTTTCGACGACATGTTCGAGACCGGCAAGGGGGCCGCAGAAATCGTCGCCGACAAGGGCCTGGAACAAATCACCGATAGCGGCGAAATCGAGGCCGAGGTCGATAAGATCATCGCCGCCAATCCGGATCAGGTCGCCGATTTCAAAGGCAGCAATGAAAAAGCCATCGGCTGGTTCGTCGGCCAAGTGATGAAGGCAACCGGCGGGAAGGCCAACCCCAAGGTGGTCAATGAGTTGTTACGGGCCAAGCTGAAGGGGTAGGGCCTGACCTAACAAAACAGGGGACTCCCCTTGCTGCAGATCAAACCTGAAGACGAAAATGCTACCAGGACTGAGGAAAAGTCCGACGATGCGCTGTATTGCGCCGGTTGCGGGCATTTGGTGACGCGGGCGCGGTGGAAGATTTCATTGGGCGGCACGGAGCGGCCTTTCACCAATCCACTGGGGATCAGTTTCACCGTTGTCTGTTTTTCCGATGCCCCAGGCGCCGTGGCCGAGGGTGCGGCGACGGAACAAGACACCTGGTTTCATGGCTATGAGTGGTGTTTCGCGCTTTGCCGGGGCTGCAAGGGACATCTGGGCTGGCATTACCGCAACGCCGCCAATAGTGATGAATTTTTCGGTTTGATCAAAAACCGCCTGTCGAGCCGCCCGGGTTAGGCCGCCGGCCCGCTCATCCTGCTTGACGGGTGTCGCCCGATTAGGCGACCATCGCCGGCCACTATCGGGGGAGCAACCATGACCACCACTATTGCCATCCTTATGCCGGGGGATATGGGCCACGCCACGGGCCGCGTGCTGGCGGGCTTTGGATTTGACGTCGTCACCTGCCTCAAGGGGCGCGGTCCACGGACCCGGGGCCTGACCGAAGCGGCGGGGATCAGGGATATGGAAACGCTGGAAGCCGTTACCGGCGCCGCCTCGCTGATCCTTTCCATCCTGCCGCCGGCGGCGGCGCTCGGCCAAGCGGAGGCGGTGGCGGCGGCGATGACGGCCACCGGGGCCAAACCGGTCTATGTCGATTGCAATGCCATATCGCCGGCGACGGCGCTGGATATTGCCGACGTCATCACAGACGCGGGCGCGCCCTTTATCGATGCCGGCATCATCGGTCTCAAGCCCGACGGCGAGGGCGCGGGGCCGCGGTTTTATGTTTCCGGCGCCGACACCTCAGCGATGCAAGACCTGGACGGCAAGGGGTTTCAGGTCAAGAACCTGGGCGCCGAGCCGGGCCGGGCGTCGGCCTTGAAGATGTGTTACGCCGGGCTGACGAAAGGCACCTGGACCCTGCATACGGCGGTCCTTCTGGCGGCAGAGGCGCAGGGGCTGAGCGCTGAATTGCGTGAAGAATTCGAATACAGCCAAGGCCCAACCCTGGCCCAGATGCAGGCCCGAACTCCGAGATTACCGGCGGATTCGGAACGCTGGATCGGGGAAATGGAGGAAATCGCCAAGACCTTCGCCGACGCCGGCCTGCCGCCCGGTTTCCACCAGGGGGCGGCGGAAATTTTCCGGATGCTGGCAAAAACGCCGTTCGCCGCGGAAACCCGTGAAACCCTGGATGAAACCCGGACATTGGAAGACACCATCAGCGAAGCCGCCCGCCACCTTGCACCAAAATCGAAATAACCATCGGGATTAAGAAACGCAGCTTTTAGCCGGGTTCGGGGCGAAGCAACCGTCAAGGCGTTATTGGCAGCGCATCAGGGCTTTTTTACAGGCTCGCTTGCAGGGCTTGTTGCCACCACAACTTTTCTGGCAATCCTTGTAGGAGGACATGCAACTGCCGGAATCGCGGCTTTTGGGGCCTTTTCCGGTTCCCACCCCTGATTGCACATTGGCGCAGCGGGATTTACAGGTTGATTTGTTGGCCGCTGAATTGCCGCCTTCGTGCTTGATGCAGCTTTCCATGCATTGCAACAAATTGGCGGTGGCCGGCTCGGCGGTGAAGGGGGTTCCCTGATAAAGCGGCGCCAGCAAGCTCATCACCAGCGCCAGTGCGGGAATGGAAAATAATGTCCGTGTCATCGTTTGCTGCTGTTCTCTGGTGCGCCCCCCGCCGAGGATTCGGATGATAACCGGTTTCGTCAGGATTTTCACCTTTTCGGCGTTTCGGCCGCGCCTGATATCGCTTATGGTGGCGCTTGAGGAAAGCCGGCTGATCCAGGTAAGTCACCCTTGGGGCTGGAAAAAAGCATCTAAGACAAAGGATTGTTGATGATTGAGCTATATACATGGGCGACGCCCAACGGCCGCAAGGTCTCCGTCATGCTGGAAGAACTGGGTCTTGAATACAACGTTCACGAGGTCGACATCTCCAAGGGCCAGCAGCACGAGCCGGAATTTCTGGCCATCAGCCCCAATAACAGGATCCCCGGCATCATCGATACCGATGGCCCTTCGGACGACCCCGGTGGCGCGCCGTTGGTAATGTTCGAAACCGGAGCGATCCTGATTTATCTGGCGGAAAAGACCGGCAGCGAGCTTTTCCCCACCGATACCCGGCCACGCTCGGAGGTCCTGCAATGGCTGATGTGGCAAATGGGTGGCGTCGGGCCGATGTTCGGCCAGGCCCACGTCTTTATGTTCAACCCCAAAGAAGAAGTGCCGCAAGCGCGCGAGCGCTACCACAAAGAAACAAAAAGGCTTTATAAGGTCATGAACGAACAGTTGGGCGCGTCCCGGTATCTGGCCAATGACAACTATTCCATTGCCGATATCGCTACCTTCCCCTGGGTCGACCGTTTTCCCCGCCACCAGGTTGATCTGGCGGACTACCCCAATGTATTACGCTGGCACACGGAACTGTGGCAACGAGACGCGGTGAAAAAGGGAATGGAAGTCCCCTTCTATAATACTTGAACGATCATAACCCGGGGCTGATTAACGCCGGCACAAGGTTGACGGGCCGTCGAAGTCTGGAGCCTTGCTTGAAGGGCCGTCCCGGACTATGTAACGTCGCGTTACGGAGAGGTGGCCGAGTGGCTGAAGGCGCTGGTTTGCTAAATCAGTATACGGGTAACCGTATCGAGGGTTCGAATCCCTCTCTCTCCGCCAATTTCATTAAATTACAAGCAATAACAACAAGTTATTGTGAAACATACATTTCAATCTACAAATACACCTACAAAAAAGCACCCCCTAGGGGCGATTTCGAACATTAGAAGACATTCCGCTACTACCCTCAGAATGTCCGCTTTCGGGGGCAAAGCGGACGTAATTCAGGGTGTAGGTGAATGTCCATTCCTAGCCGAGAGCGGACCTTTTGACGCAAATGGCACTCAAGAGGGCCCGTTAATACCCGTTAATAAGAGTGATAAGTCTCACGGGGGGCCTGGTTAGAAATCGTAGTTGCAAACATAAGGACGAAGGAGAGAGCTCGAAACACAACCACAATGAGCAAAGGAATGATCACAACCATGTTAATTGTAGTGAGTATTATTCCTAAGGTTTCCATAGCGAACCTCCAACACTAAGGTTGACCGTAGGTTTTTAATTAGGTGGATTAATCAGGGAGCGCCTTGATCAAAATCAAATGGCAGTTATTTTCCTTTCCTGATTTTCAGTCTTTGCCTGTTGAAATACGTAGTCCACTTTGATGTCCGCTTTGGGTCATTAGCAGACATTTTCCATGCCTGCCAAAAATATCCGCTTTACCCCCGAAAGCGGACATTCGGAGGGTAGTCGTGAAATGTCTTCTAATGACCCAAAACAATCATTCACCATCAAAGTAATCAACTGCCGAATCAGCTTTGTATATACCAGAGAAAGTACGCACGGATTTATCGCCGCCTGGACCTGATCCGGCGAACGCAATCACTTTGTCCGAATCTGGAAAGAGAGTGATATCCGGATGCATCATTGTCGAAAGGCACAAATATTCAAGGTCCTC